>JAJHRT010000063.1 GCA_020833575.1 Thermofilum sp.
GCCAGGTGCTACTCGGACCGCCTCTACACGAGCGTGGCCAAGGGGCGTGAGAGGCAGAGGTTCACCCAGACCCTGCTGAGGGAGAACGTGGGCCGGATAGACTTCGAGCTCGTTTCCCGCGTGATGAGAGCGCACAGCTTCGAGGAGAACTACGCGCCCTCGCGCGGCTCCATGAGAGATATCTGCATGCACGCGGGAGGGCCGACGCGCCCCTCGCAGACCGCGGGCTCGATGATTGCCCTGCTGCACGAGAAATGCCCCGTGGTGTGGGTGACCGCGACTTCGAGCCCCTGCATCTCGCTGTACAAGCCAGTCTTCTTCGAGGCCGGGGTCCCCGATCTGGGGCCTATGCCGAGGGGGGTCTATGACCCGGAGACCTACTGGTGGCGCCACGAGAAGCTCCACAGGCTCCTGCTGCACAGCTACCCGAAGTACGCGGGCGGCATCAGGGGCGATGTGCTGGAGGCTGAGAGGAAGCTCGTGGAGGAGGCTGCGAGGCTCAGGGAGGCGTACCTCGAAGGCAAGGCAGGCGTTGAGGAGCTGCGCGAGCTGTCGAGCCGCGCCTTCCGGCTGGGAGCTGCGATAGACGAGAAGTGGGTAAAGCTCGTGAAGCCGGGTAGGGGGCTGAACCCTCTCTTCGCAGCCTACTGGTACAGGGTGAACAGGCAGGCGAGGCTGCGGTAGCCGTGCGCGCGCCTTCGACTTCGACGAGCGCGGCTACCGTCGTTTGAGTCGCTCGAAGTGTTCAGGCCGCCGAGCCATGGTTACCGCGAGGAAGCCGCTGCGGCGTTGAGGAGCTACGCGGACAGGCCCGGGCTTGGCTTGCGCGAGCTTGCACGGTCTACTCCGGTGTGCGTGGGAAGGTATATCTAGGGTTTTCGCGCGGCAGGGGGCTGGGGGTAGTGGCGTGTGCGTGGTCTCTAAAAGCCTTGTCTGCGCCTCCTCGAAGACCTACGTCCTCAGGATCCGCGAGGACTGCTTCGACAGGGTCGTGAGGCTGCTCGAGGAGAGGGGCAAGGTCACGGCGAAGTACGGGCCGCTCGTCAAGGGGGCATTTAGGGACGCTGTGGTGACCCTGGTTAAGCCGGATAAGGTGCAGGTGATCCTCCAGTTCAGCAGCATGACGATCGAGGAGTTCGAGAGGGAGCTGGAGAGCCTCGGCTAGCGTGGTGTCCTGGAATGCCCTCCTTCGACCGCGTAGCCGTGGTGGGTGCGGGCCCCGCTGGCGCCTTCCTCTCGCGCTTGCTGAGCGACGCGGGCTTCGAGGTTGAGGTGTTCGAGGTTCTGCCCAGGCTTGCGGTTAAGCCGTGCGGCTGGGCGACACCCTACACTATTGAGAGCTTCTTCAAGGTGCCCGAGGACGCGGTCCTGTGCGAGGTGAGGGGTTACAGGGTCTACGTGGAGGGGCGCGTGGAGAAGGAGGGCTGGGGCAGGAAGTACGGCTACATAGTCGACAAGGAGAAGCTCCTCGAGCACCTTCTCGAGGGCATCACCCTTAGGAGGAGGGGCGTGGACCCTGCCAGGCTGGAGGGCTACGACCTGGTGGTTGACGCCAGGGGTCACGTAGCCTACAGCGGGGTCAAGGCGCGGGCTCTGCAGGCAATAGTTCGCGGCGTAAGCGTGGGCGACGGCGACTCCATCGAGATATTCTTCGAGTCCGAGTTCGTCGGGTACTCGTGGGTGTTCCCCCTGGGCGGGAGCAGGGTTAAGGTTGGTGTGGGCGGGCTCGCGGAGTTCGACGTCCTGAGGGCGCGCTTACACAGCCTCCTCAGGGTGCTGGGCAGGCCCCAGGTGGAGAGAGTCGAGGGGGGCTTGGTGGCCTCAGGGGGGCTGGTGCCCCAGGGTAGCGTGCCGAGGGTTGGCGAGGCCCTGGGCGCTGTCATGCCCCTGAGTGGGGAGGGCATCAGGCCGGGCATGCTCTCCTCGCTCGCCCTCTTCAGGTCGCTCACCACCGGCTCGAAGTTCGCCAGGGAGCTGGAGAAGACCGGGCTACCCTTGAACATCAGGGTGCAGCTGGCGGTGCTGAGGAGGCTCAAGTCCCTCCCGCCCAAGGGTAGGGCGGAGCTCTTCAGGTCCGCGCCCGTAGAGATTCTCGAGTGCGTGACCGCGGGGTGCGTGACGCCAGCCTTTATCGCGAAGGCGATGGCCAGGTGGCCTCTCTTCTTCGCGAAGCTCGGCCTGCCAGCGCGCGCAAAGCCTCAAGGCTAGTTGCGTGCTGCGGCCACCAGGGCGACCCCGCAGTCGCGGCAGGAGACCCCCTCGTAGACCCGAGGCTCCGCCTCGGGCACCGAGAGGGGTTCGTAGTCGAGCGCCTGAAGGATCCTGAGCACCTTGAAGCCTGAGCGCTCGACGAGGCTGAGCACCTCCTCCAGCGTCAGGAAGCGGGCGACTGCGAGCACGGGGTCCGCGCGCTTCTCCGCGAGCTCCCTGTAGAGCCTCCCCCAGCTGCTCTCCCTCTCGATGAAGAGCACAGCGAGCACGCCGCCCCGCTTGAGCAGCTCTCCAGCGGCTTCGAGGGCGCTCATAGGGTTCTCGAGGAACTCGAGCACAGCCACCATGTAGGCGAAGTCCAGGGAGCCGCGCCTGAGGGGAGGCTCCTCCGCCGTGCCCGCGACAGGGTGGGGGCACCTGCCCCGGCATAGGCTGAGCATGCCCAGCGAGGGCTCTAGGCAGATGATCTCCCTGCCACGGGATAGCAGAGGCGGGAAGGCGCACGTGCCAGCCCCCACCTCCACTCCGAGGCCCTCCGGCAGCACCGCGTCAAGCATTCTCGCCTCGGTCCGCAGGACAACCTGTCCTGCGGGCTGCGCATACCACTCGTCGTAGCTCCTGGCAGAGGCGTCGAAGACCCCGATGATGCGCTCCCGGGGCTCCACGAGAGGCGTATGCAGGAGTGGGTAAAAGACCTTGCTTTCAGCGGCGTCAGGGGGGTGCGAGCGGCGCTATGGTCGAACCGTGTACACGATCCTCTTGCGCTTAGCCCCCTTGCTCTCGAGCCTCTCCACGGCTATCTCGCCCACCTCGCAGGTGTTCCTCACATGCGGCCCTCCGTCCGCCTGTATGTCGACGCCGGGTATCTCGACCACCCTTACCTGCGAGACCTCGGGTGGCAGGCGCCCGGCGAGCTTCACGATCCCCGGGATCTTCATCGCCTCCTCGCGGCTGAGCCAGTACACCTTGACCTCCAGGCACCTCTTCAGGATCTCGTTGCTCTCGCCGACAGCCTCCATCAGCGCTGTCTTCCAATCCTCGACGCCGGAGAGGTCGAAGTCGTCCCTGGCGGAGTCCGGCTGGATGTGCCCTCCCGTGACCAGGGCGCCGTACCTCCTGTAGAGGACGGCCGCGAGGACGTGGCTCGCGGTGTGGAGGCGCATCATCCTGTACCTCCTCTCCCAGTCTATCACTCCCCTGACCCTCAGCCCCGGCGCGAAGGGGGAGGCGTCGGCCACCACGTGGGCGACATCGCCGCCCTCCTCGACAGCCTGCACGACCTCCACTCTCTCGCCGCTGGGCAGGACCAGCCACCCCTTGTCGGTGTCCAGCCCACCGCTCGGCCCGGGGTGGAAGGCGGTGGCATCCAGGTACACCTTGTTGCCCTCGACCCTGACAACGGTCGCCTCAAACTCTTTCAGGTAGCTGTCCAGCTGGTACAGCAGCTTCGTCATCAGAGCCCTACCGCGTGCCCACCAGTATTTAACTGGTTCGCGGGGGTGTCAGAACGCGGTAATCAGGATCACCGGTCACCGGGGGGCAAGCTAACATCATCCAGCACCCTGGGCGCGGCTAGGCTATATCAGCCTTGCGCGGGAGAAGCGAGAGGGCTTTCTCGAGCAGCTCCACCAGGCTCGCAGGGCTGTCCGCGATTATCACGAGGGAGGGCTCCAGCCCTGGAGCAGCCCCGTAGAAGTAGGCGTCAGCCTCGACACCGGCTGCGATCGCCTCTGCGACGGGGCACGCGCCGCGCGGCTCCACCTCGACAACCTTGAGGCCCAGCTCCCTCAGGGCGCTGAGCAGCTCCGGGCTCGGCCTGAGGTTGACGGCTGCCCTCCGCCGCGGATCCCGCTTTGCCGCCTCGATGAGCACTCTGGCCAGGTGCCTGGAGGCCCCGTAGGCTGGCTTGCCGCAGAGCCTTAAGCCGCGCGCCGTCCTGACTATGCGGCCCTCTATCGCCGCCACATCCTCCTCGACCTTGGCGCTGGGCTTCGCGTAGGCGATGTTCATCCCGACCTCGGGCACGAAGCGCTCCAGCCCTCGCAGCCTGATCAGCCTGCTCGCCGCGAGCGCCACTGCGGCCGCCTCCTCCCTGCCCGCGGCCGAGGGGGTGTAGAGCGCCACCAGCTCGCTCTGGGGAGCTGTGCTGAAAACCACGCCATCCACCTCGACGCCCACACCCGGCCCGCCCACGCGCCCGATCCAGCTGCACTCGAGCCCCTCCCTGCTGCAGAAGTCCTCGAGCCGCGAGCCCTCCTCCGCCACTGCCACCAGCGCCCCGTAGCTCGGCAGCGAGAGAAGCTCTTCCAGCCTCGGCGCGCGCGGGTGCACCGGCACCCTCCCCCTCTCCACGGCGATGGAGCTGCGGTAGAAGGTGCTGACCTCCAGGAGCGCTCCGAGCAGCCCTCCCTCCGAGACATCGTGGAGCAGCTTGAGGCCCTCCGCGCCTTGCAGCTTCAGCGCCTTCGGGAGGGGGGTGAGCTCCTCCAGCTCCACCTCCGCCCCGGTGAGCCACGCGGCCTCGGCGCCCACCACGCCAACCAGGTACACGTCGTCGCCCTCCGCCGGCGCCCTCCTGGCCCTAACCCTCCTGCCGATCACCGCTGAAGACGCAATAGGGTACTCAGCGCCCTCGTAGCGGCCGGTGTGCCCGCCCACGAGCCTGACGCCGTACTTCCTGCACTCGCTGGCGAAGGAGCGGATGATGGAGAAGGCCTTGCCCTCGGGGTAGCCGGGCGGAAGCACCAGGTCCAGGAGCGCGAACTCCGGCTTTCCGAAGGCAGCTGCTACGTTCGAAGCCGAGTAGTGGAAGGCGAAGAAGCCGAGCAGGTCGTCTGGGACGCCGACAGCGGGGTTCACCGCGGCTAGGAGCCCGTCAGCCTCGTTTGCGTCGAGCTCTGGCTTAACGCCGACCTCCGCGAGCTCCCTGAGCACCGCTGCCAGGCTGAGCTTGCCCACCTCAGCCGACTTCTTGTTCTCACCCAGGTGGTTACGCTCTCCCAATTAACTCACCTGTAAGCGCTAAACTTAAGCACCTGACTCCGCTCTTTAATGTTAGTGAGGTGGGCTATGAGGCGCGCGCTGGTGGTTGGACATGAGGAAACTGATGATTTTAATCACAGTGGTTGTATTGGCTTTCACCGTTATTATTGTTAGCTTCTTACCTCGCTGGATATCCCCTCATAGTGATTATACTTACATTCTTCATGAAAGAAACCAATTAAACACAGATACTAATATAACTTCAGAAACTAGGAATAGCCATTACGAGCAACTGGAGAACGCTGCAGCCTTGTGTAAACCTGACCTCAAAGATCTGGGAAAAGGTCTCCAGTTAGAGTACGTCTTTGTCACACCTATATTTCTGGAAACCTCTTACAGTGATGTATGGGTACCAGCTAATGCCTCAAGGTTATTCATCCTAGTTAAAAAGGTTAACGAGACTCTGTTTGAGGTTACCTTCACTCTCAGCGTGAAGGGAGAGGTTGTGGAGCTAAAGAAT
>JAJHRT010000136.1 GCA_020833575.1 Thermofilum sp.
CCTCACGGTGCTGGACCTGCGCGAGGAAGCCCTCAGGGTTGCGGAGAGGTTTGGCAGGGACGAGCTGGGCGAGCCCCCTGAGACGAGGAAGGCGGACGCCCGGGCAGCCCACCTCCTCGGGGAGAGGTTCGACGCCGTGCTCCTCTACGGGCTCTCCACACCGCACTTCGACGCCTTCTCAATGGTGCAGCTGCTCGCGTCCACCTCCAGCAGCCTTGAGCCCGGCGGCATGCTCCTAGTGGAGGAGGGCGACAGGTTCCAGAGCCTAGTTCTCCAGGGCAGGTACCAGCACGTCTTCTACGAGGGCGACGAGAACAGGGGCGTGCTCTCCCTCCATTTGGGCTACGACCCACTGAGAGGGGTGGTGAAGCGCATGTGGCTCAACCCCTTCACCGGGGAGCGGGTGGCGCTCGAGCTCCGCTACTGGGACCTCGCGGCAGTGCTCGCCCTGACCTGGCTCTTCTTCGAGGAGCTGGACTTCGTCGAGTACCCTGGGCGCCGTGCCACAGGGATGATCCTGGCCAGGAGGCCCCGGGGCAGGCTGAAACCGGAGGAGCTCAGGCTCCCCGAGCTCCTCAGAAAGCCCTAGCCGGGAGGGCGGCAGAAACCCTCCGGCTATTACCTGCGGGGAGAGAAGTTTGCGCTCGCGCAGAGCTCTAGAGCTTGCCTGCACCGTACCTCATAGCCTCCCCGATGTACCTCTGCGTGAAGACGTAGACTGCGATTATTGGCAGCGCGAAGAGTATTGTTCTCGCGGCGAAGTCGCTCCAGAAGATCGTCTGGCCGGTCGCCGTCACGTAGACGTAGGCCGCGAGGGTCTCAACGCGCAGGAAGTTCGCGATGATGAACTCCCCCCAAGCGCCCATGAAGGCGAAGAGCGCTATCACGACCATGGTCGGCTTCGAGGCCGGGAGCACCACGTCGAAGATTATCTGCCTCCAGCTCGCACCGTCGATGAAGGCAGACTCGTCGATCTCCCTCGGGAGGGCGTCGAGGTAGTTCTTGACCATCCAGGTCTGGAAGGGCACGGCCCCCGCGGTGTATATGGCGGCGAGGACCACTGGGTTGCCTATCACCGGGAGGCCAGCCTGGTTCAGCTTCAGCAGCATCACGTAGAGGGCGATCACCGCCGCGACCCCGAACCCCCCTCCAACCTGGTTCATGACGAGGTAGGCGACCAGCAGCGCGTCACGCCCAGGGAACCTGAACCTGGAGAAGGCGTAGGCGGCGGGCGTTATGACGAGCAGGGAGAAGGCTATGTTCGTCAGCGCGACGAGGAGGCTCATCGCGGTGGCGCTCACAAACCTCGGGTCGCTGACAGCCTTGACGTAGTGCTCCAGGGAGAGGCCTACCTCCACTGCCCGGATGGGGTCTGTGACGAGCATCTGCCCCCTGATCAGGCTCGAGAGGACTGCGAAGAGGACGGGGTAGAGCAGTATGAACACGATCAGCGCAGACAGCGTGGTCAGCACGACCGAGGCAACGTACCTGAGCCAGTAGCCCCCTAGGCGCGCCACTACGCACCACCCGGGGTTGCCCTCTTGTATATCAGGAAGTACCACGCGAGGGCGTAGAGGAAGAGGATGGCGACCACCACGAGGTAGGCTGCCGCCGAGAGGCCGAACTGCTGGTCCAGGTACGCCCTGTTGTAGCCGAAGAGCACCATCATCTCGTTAACCCCAGCGGTCGTCCTCGGGAACCAGAGGAACTGCACCTCCTTGGTGGGCCCGCCGTTGTTTATCAGCAGGGGCACCATGAAGGCCTGGAGGGAAGCCCCAGCGGTGAGTATGCTCGCGAAGAGTATCGGGCGGGCCGTCAGGGGCAGCATAACCTCCCTGAACCTCTGCCACGCCGAGGCCCCGTCGACCATTGCGGACTCCAGCAGCTCCCTGGGTACTGAGGAGATGGCGGCCATCGTGACGGTCATGATGAAGGGGTAGGCGAGCCACATCTCCACGATGTTGTACGCCAGGAAGGCATCCCACTCCTTGTTGTATATGTTGAAGTCCACGCCCACGCTCTGGAGGAGCGCCCACAAGGGCCCCATCTGCGGCGCCATGAACATCCTCCACGTGGTGACCGAGAGGAGGACGGGGAGCGCCCAGGGTATCAGCAGCAGCGCGCGCATGACCCTGCGCCCGTAGATCAGCTCGCTGGAGAAGAGGAAGGCCAGGGCCACGCCCACAGCGACCTTCAGGGGCACGCTGGTCAGGACGAAGAGGATGGTCTTGAATACCGAGTTGGGGAAGCGGGAGTCCGAGAAGAGGGTCTGGAAGTTCTGGAGGCCCACGAAGTGCATGGTTATCCTGTCAATCTCCTCCTCCAACCCCCTTGTCGCGGCCCTCACGAATAGGTCGTAGTCCGTCTCCACCTGCCTGAGCATGCCCCGAGCCTGCTCCAGCGCTGCCAGCGCCTGGTCTATCTTCGGGACCGTGGTGGATCTGAGCTGCGAGAGGTCGTCCGCGGAGACAGCGAGCTTGAAGCCCACCACCCTGTCTATATCGCCCCACACGCCCCCGTCTATCAGCGCCACAGCTCTCGATACGACGTCGCCGAGGCTCCCGAAGTAGTAGAGGTAGGTCTCGTTGCTCGTGATTATCCTGGCCGCGAAGGTCAGCGCGCTGTCGGCGCAGATTCTCAGCTGTGACAGCCTAGCGAGCGAGAAGGTCTCTGGGGTCGACTGCTCGATCATGCTCTTCAGCCCCCCAAGGCAGCCTGCGGCCTCGCCGAGGTACTCGTCCGCCCTGTACGCTAGGTTAAGGACCCTCTCCCTGTTAGCCTGAAGGTACCCCGTGATCCTGGCGAGCTGGGCCTGGAGCTCCCTGATCCTCGGCTCAGAGGCTATGTTGTAGTTGTTGGCGTCCGTGAAGGCGATGTACACAGAGTAGGCTATGGGCCAGAGCGAGAAGAACAGGTACATCG
>JAJHRT010000064.1 GCA_020833575.1 Thermofilum sp.
AGGGTTATCTCGGTGGGCTTCATGTACGTCCTGTGAGGGTACTTGCCGAAGCCTCTCGACTCCATCGCTATAGCCATCAGGGTAGCTCTCCTGGCCGAGAGGTAGAGGATGGGCATGAGCAACGAGAGCAGGTAGCGGTAGGGGTGCTTCCAGCTCAGGTAGCCCTTGACCCTCCTGAAGACCATCATGTTCTCAAGGTCTCCCAGGATCACAGGTGCCGACCTGAGGGTGACGAAGGACATGAAGGCGTAGACATAGGGGACTCTGAGCTGCAGCGAGAGAGATGTTGCTAGGGCGACGGGGTCTGTCGTCCCCACGAAGAAGGCCGAGTAGAGGATGATCGAGGCTATCCTGGCGTCGAGAAGCAGCACTCTGGCTAAGGCCTCCTCGGGGCTTAGGCCCAGGTTGCTTACGAAGAGCGCGTAGTTGACCCACGTGTAGCCTGCCAGCGTGGTGAGCGCCCCGAGTGCGAAGCCCCGCCTAACCCTGACTCTGCCCAGCGCTACTAGGGCCGTCGCGGTTAGGACGTGAGTCAGCAGCACTACCGCGCTCGAGAGGAGTGCCGCGTGGAAGACCCCAGCTAGCAGGAGGAGCAGCTTCACAGAGGGGTTCAGGCTCCTAAGCTCCTGCTCCAGCCTCCTCATAGAGACACCTGAGCCTGGCGGAGTACTCGGCGATTGCCCTCTCCACGTCCCCCTCCTCGAGCGCCCTGAGCAGGAACCTCGGCGGGTGGAAGGCGAGCTCCTCCCAGGCGTCCCTGCTGGAGAGGAGCGCCCGCAGGTCGCCCTCGAACACGATGCGGCCTTTGGACAGGCCGTAAACTCTGGGGTTGAGCAGGAATAGTGTCCACGAGTCGTGTGTCACGAGGATCACCGTCTTCCCCATTCTCACGAGCCTCTCAACCTCGGCGACGACGAACGCGCTGTACTTCATGTCCAGGCCGAAGGTAGGCTCGTCCAGCAGGTACACGCTTCTCTCGAGCAGCTCCATCTCGAGGAAGGACACCAGCCTCTTCTCGCCCTGGCTTAGCTCGTATACAACCCTGCCCGACAGCCCGCTCAGACCCCTGGCGGCCAGCAGCTCCCGGGCTCTCTGGAGAGCCTGCGCCCCCTTGTACCCCTGGGACTGAAGCACGGAGGCTATCTCCTCCTCCACTGTGCGCTCTGTGAACTGCAGCTCTGGTACCTGCGCGACGAACGCCACCTTGCCCGGGTGGGGAGGGCTGCCTGCGATGCTCACGTGGCCTGAGTACCTGCGGATAGTGCCCGCGAGGACCCTTAGGAGGGTTGTCTTGCCGGAGCCGTTTGGCCCTAGAACCACCACCAGCTCTCCTCTTCCCGCTCTCAGGTTCACTCCTGAGAGGACATGGTTGCCCTCGAAGCTCACGGAGAGGTCTCTAGCCTCCACCAGGGGGGCGCTGGCTGAGTTAGCGGCTGTTCCCGCCTCGCAGTGCCCCGTGGGGGTGTACTCCGGGGGGATCCAGACACCTTCGGCCGCCAGCCTCTTCGCACCGACCTTCTCCACGAGGGCGCGGAGAGAGGGATAGACCTCGCACGACCCATCACCGCGAATGTGCACTACTTTGTCGGCGAGATCCTCTGCGAGCTCAACTCTGTGCTCCACCACGATTATGGTCTTCCCGGAGCGCTTCAGCTCGCCCAGGAGCCTGTAGATCTCCCTGGCGGAGCGCATGTCTATGTGGGCTGTCGGCTCGTCCAGGAGCAAGACCTCCGGGTCCAGTGTTAGCACGCTTGCGATGGCAAGCCTCTGCTTGAGACCTGTCGAGAGGGTTTCCACGCGGTGGTTGCTGTAGCCCTCCAGGCCGACTAGCTTCAGCGCGCTCACAGCTCTCCTGGCTACCTCGTCGGGGGGGAGAGCTAGGTTCTCCCCGGGGAAGTATACCTCCTCGAGCACTGTGGGCATCACGTACTGGGACTCTGGGTCCTGGAATACGATGCCGACCGTGCCCGCGAGGCCTGCAACACCCTCTTCGACCGGGGAGTGACCGGCTACCTCGACTAGGCCCTCCACCCTCGCCGGTATAAGGGAGGGGATGACGCCCGCCAGTGTTAGAAGGAGCGTGGTCTTGCCGCTGCCCGTAGGCCCCACGACAAGTACGAGCTCACCTCTACCGACCTCGAGGGAAACACCGTTTAAGACCCGCTTCCCGGCCAGGGGGTAAGCTACCCTCAGGTCGCGGACTCGCACTACCGGGCTGCCCATCACGCAACTCCTTTCAGCTCCCTGCCTACCGCGAAGGAGTCGAGTATCGAGGAGTTCCTGGCAACGTAGTCTACGAGGGCCTTCACAAGCACCCCCGCGATGAGCGCTCCGCTGACAAAGTACAGCGACCAGAACACCAGGCTCTGCTCACGGGTGAGTGGCGCTGTGATCCCATAGAGCAGAGTGTCAGCGGGTGCAGCCCAGAGCGCGGGCGCTGCCCCAGCAGCCATCATGGTGGCCCACCCCCACCTCCTGTACCTGGTCGCCAGGAGCACAAGCTCCGTCATTAAGCCCTGCATGAAGCCGTAGAGGAGCACTGTTGAGGCGAACTGCGTCCCGTAGGCTAGCTCGAACACCGCCGCGAGGAACTCGCCGAGGATGGCTACGCCGGGCTTCCGAACTATGTAGGCGGGTAGCGTGGCTCCGATGAACCACATCCCGTAGATGATCGGGGTGAACAGCAGCCCGAGGGTCAGCTTTGCAAGATCCCACACCACGTTGGACCAGAACAGGAACACTGCCCCCACGAGCGCGGAGAGTATGGCGGTGAAGGTAAGCTCTACTGTTGTGAGCTTCTGCCCCTTCCCGCTCACGCGGCTATCCCGCATGACCAAGTTATAAAATTTTCTCATGGTGAAGGGTTTTTATCCCAGAATATGTATAACCTGGTTATCACGTACTGCTCCGCGGAAATATAACTCTGTGAATTACCTAGGGATGCATTCCCAGAGGCAAAGGTGATATCACTGAGTTATATGGCAGTGAGTGATGCTGCTGGGCAGTGTGGAGGCATCGGTGTTCGTGCCGTACTTCCGCCGCTTGGTCATACGCGAGCTGCGGGGGCTTAAGGTCTCCCAGGTGGAGATTGCTAGGGCTCTGGGGATAACCCAGGCTGCTGTGAGCAAGGTTCTCAAGCAGAGCAAGAGGTTCAACGGCCCCCTGCCGCCCCCCGAGGGTCTTGAGGTGCCCCTTAGGGAGCTTGAGCTCGTGGCTAAGAAGGTCGCCCAGCTAATATACAAGGGTGAGCTGAACGAGGCCGGTATCCTGGCTAATAGGTACTGGCTGCTCATAGCCGCGTCCGGCGATGCATGCAGGGCGCACGAGAAGCTGGGCTGGAGGAGGAGCGAGTGCTACATATGCACGAAGATGGTGTTCCCCGAGCTGGACGTGGGCCGGGGGCTTGTCATGGCCGACATCGAGAGGGCACTCCTCGTGCTGTCCTCCTCCGAGCACTTCCCCAGCCTGATCCCCCAGGTCTTGACGAATATAGCTGTCGCGATCCCCGGGGCTAAGACCCTGTATGACGTGGCAGCTGTGCCCGGCAGGATATCCCGGTCGCAGAGCGGTGAGCTCCTCTACAGGAGGCCGGAGTTCGGCGCGAGCAGGCACCTGGGCGGCATACTCTTGTCGATCAACGGGAAGTACAGAGCTGTCATGAACATCAAGTACGACCGAGCGGTGCGTGAGGCAATGCTCGCTCTAGGGATAGTCTTCCGGGAGTTCAGCAGCCTCGAGTACCCCTCGGCAAACCCTGCTGCCTTAGCGGCTAGGCAGCTGCTCGACGAGTGCCCAGCCTGCAACGCTCTGGTCGACGTGGGTGGTGAGCACGTGGAGCCAGTCGTCTACCTGTTCGGGAACAGAGCGGTCGAGGTAGCCGATACGGCGGTGAGCCTAGCAGAAGTCTACTACGCTGTTTCGAAGAAGCTCGCGGTTAGAGAGGTCGATGCTCGCTGAGGAGAAGCGCGCGATCAACAGTGCATAAGGATATATAGGTATCCAGAGGCTACATTTCGAGTCCAATGGGGGAGAGTAGAACTCCTGAACACGCCACGGGTTCACCGCGGGAGCTAGCTATCCAGCTGCTCAGAATCCTGGGCCTCACAGGGCTTGAGGCCGAGCTGTACCTGCTCCTGCTCGAGCGCGGGCCTCTGAGCGCACCCGAGATCTCCGACTTCCTGGCGCGCCATAGACCCCAGATTCACGTGGCACTGACCAGGCTCTCCTCTAAGGGGTACATAGAGGAGCTGGGCGGTAGGCCTAAGAAGTACAGGGCTGTGGACCCGAGAATCCTCCTCAACATGTTCACGAGAGAGTTCGACACTCTGGCGAAGAAAGCCCTGGAGTACATGCAGAGCGTGTCTAAGCCTGCCCCCGAGGAGAGGTTTGGCGTCTGGATAATCCGGGAGCCCGAGGTGGCGAAGAACAGGATGGCTGAGCTCTTCGAGCAGGCTAGGGTGGACGCCCTGGTCATGGGTGATATCAAGTTCATTCACTTCCTGAGCGATAAGATCGAAAGGGCTGTGAAGAGGGGGGTTAGCGTGTACGTTCTCTCCTACTCCCTGGGGGAGAGAGGGGCTAAGTTCCTGCTGGAGGACCTCCCCTTTGTTAAGAAGCTCAGAGTGGCCATATCGGGGGACCTGGTCGTGGTCGTGGACTCGCAGCTGGGCGGAGTTCTCAAGGCTAGACCCACGCTGCCTATGAGGCACGGCTTCCTGCTGGAGGAGCGCACGCTCGTCGACTACCTGTCGCACGACTTTGTCAACCGGTGGGTTGGCGCCCGCGTGGTTGTAGACGACCCTCTTGAGCTGCCTGCACGGTTCACCTTCCACAGGCTTGCCCTATACGAGGCTAAGAGGCTTCTGATGGAGAACAGGAAGCTCCGGCTGAGGGCGACCGGCTACGAGACAGACACCGGCGCGAGGGTAACTGTGGAGGGGAAGGTGCTGGACGCCGTCTTGGAGCTCCCGGCGGGCTACGCGCACTTCAAGGTGGACACCGGGGAGGGGGTAGTCAGGGTGGGGGGCCTCGACGCTATAGCAGAGGAGGTGGCGGGGGAGTACTTCGAGCTGCTGGAGGAAACTTAGCCGCGCAGCTTGTAAACTATAATCTCGCGGACTAGCTTGGGGGTCACGTAGCGGAGCAGGCTGTGCTTAGGGTAGAGCTCCTCCTCCCGTAGAGTCTCCTTGGAGTCTGGGATCGACGAAGGGGCACCGCTCATCGCGGCGAGCACGCTCTGCCTGACCTCCCTGTAGTAATCGTCTCCTATGACCCCCAGCTTGTGCTTCGAGTCCAGGAGGCTGAGAACAGCCTTGTAGGTCGCCCTGGCTATAGCCTCTCTGTCCATCCACTCGGTCTCGTAGTTCAGCATGCGGTACCACCTCTTCTCAAGCAGCAGCTGCCTGTGCTCGCTCAGCGTCCTAGCCAGCATCCTGTAGCCGTACTTGCGCGGCATGTGGAACGCTGGGCTCCCAGGGTCCACAAAGGGGGCGAGCGGCGCCAC
>JAJHRT010000065.1 GCA_020833575.1 Thermofilum sp.
GCCTCGAAGTACATGCTCTTGACCAGGCGGGCGTAGTAGGCTGCTCCAATGCCCGTGTTGAGCAGGGCGGCGGCGGTGAGCCACGGAGCCTGCTGCACGACCGAGAGGAAGAGGTAGAGCTTCCCCCAGAAGCCGGCCAGCGGCGGCATGCCCATCAGGCTGAGCACGAGCACCAGCGCGGCGGCCGATGACCCAGGGTCGGCCCCGCTCAGCCCCCTGAGGTCGTCAAGCCTCGAGGGGCTTGCCCCGGCGGGGCGCAGCATCCTCGCCAGCAGGAAGAGCCCCGTCTTGGCGAACGAGTAGGCGATGAGCTGCATGAGGAGGCCGTAGAGGGCCAGCAGCCTGGCCTCGCCCTGGAGCGGCAGGGCGGAGAGGCCGACGAGGATGTAGCCGGCGTGAGCGATGCTGCTGTACGCGAGGAGCCCCTGGAACCCCCTCTGGAGCAGCGCGGTCACGTTGCCGTACGTCATCGTCAGCAGCGCGGCCAGCCCGAATAAGTTCAGCCAGTCCACCCCCAGGGCGGGGGCTGCGACCTGGGCGACCTTGTACACCGCTATCACGGCTGCGCTCTTCGAGAGCGCGGAGACCAGCGACACCGGCAGTGGGTCGGAGACCCCGTAGACGTCGGGCAGCCAGGCGTGGAAGGGAAAGACCCCTATCTTAAAGCCCACCGCTGCGAGCGAGAGGGCTGCCACCACCGCCAGCATCGGCCCCGCCGCGCCCACCGCGGCCAGCCGAAGCCCACCGGTGGCGGCGGCCAGCGCGGCTAGCGCCAGGAGGAGCAGGGAGGAGGAGGCGACGCTCATCAACCCGTACTTCGCGGCGCCGGCCGCCGAGAACCTGTCCCTAGCCAGCGCGACAACCGCGTAGGAGGCCGCGGAGAAGAGCACCCACGACGCGAGGAGCATGAGCAGGGTCCCTGCGTAGGCGAGGCCCACCACGCCCAGGAGGGAGAAGAGCGCCAGGCTCAGGAGCGGCACTCCTTCCTCGTGCTCGCGCAGGGGGTCTGCGAAGCCGGCAAGGGCTGCAAGCGCGTCAAGCATGGCCACCGCGAGCACAGCCCATGTAAACGTGTCCGCGCTCAGCTCTCCTGAGAGGCTGCGCGGGAGCTCCAGTACGTGCACAGCGGCGGCCATCGCCACGCTGGTGAGCGCCACGAGCCTGGAGACCCTGGGCCAGCGCGCCAGGAAGGGTAGCAGCAGCGCTGGCGCCGCTAGCACGCACACAAGCAGCTCGAAGCCTACCATGGCAACCACCCTAGGAGCACTATCAGGAGTAGTAGCGCCGCGCCGGCCCACAGCAGAGCGATGTAGTGCGGCGCCTTGCCTGTCTGCAGGCCGCGGAAAGCCCTCCACAGGCTCGCGAAGGCGCTCACCAGGTTGACGTGGAGCAGCCTGTCCCACGTAGCCTCCAGGTACCTCGAGACCGCCCTGACCGCTCCCTGGAACGCGAGCGGGATCGCGCGGTGGTACAGCCTGTCCACGAGACCCGTGTCGACGTAGCGGGATAGGGCGGAGGACAAGCTCCTGAAGCCCCCGACGACCACGCGGTAGTAAACGCTGTTCAGGAGCCAGCGGTCGTAGAGGAAGGAGTGCAGCCTCGAGAGCAGGGGGCTCCTCGAGACGGCCGCGTACGGTCGCACCCCAGCCCACCCGTAGGCGTACAGGGTCGCGAGGAAGAGCGTGACTGCTAGCAGCAGCGTGGCCTCTACAGCGCCCGGTACGTGATGTGCGGCGTGGGCTAGAGCAGCGCCACCCTCCTCCGCGCCCAGTGTGTGGTGCAGCAAGCCCT
Source organism: Thermofilum sp. (assembly GCA_020833575.1). Classification (GTDB taxonomy): domain Archaea; phylum Thermoproteota; class Thermoprotei; order Thermofilales; family Thermofilaceae; genus Thermofilum. Next base: position 1,792 of record JAJHRT010000065.1, read on the forward strand.
CAAGCCCCTGTGAGAGGAGTGGCCACGCCGCGCCCAAGGCCGCGCTGGCGAGCCCCAGGGCGAGGTAGGGTAGGAGCATGGCTGGGCCAGGCTCGTGCGCGTGCCCGTGCCCCTCCCCGAGGAACACCCTGGAGAAAACCCGGGCCGTGTAGCAGGCGGTGAGCCCAGCGGTGACCACTGCCAGAAGGGTGGGCAGCAGGAGGCCGGCCTCGGCGGCCACGTGGACTATCTCGTCCTTCGTCCAGTACCCGGCGAAGGGCGGTATGCCGGCTAGGCTCAGGCCCGCCAGGAGGAAGGCCAGAGCCGTGAGCCTCATGTCCCGCGCGAGACCCCCCATGTCGTCCACGAAGCGGCTGTGAACAGCGTGTATGACCGCTCCAGCCGCGAGGAAGAGCGCGGCCTTGAAGACGGCGTGGCTGAGGAGGTGGGAGAAGCCAGCCGCGAGCCCCGCTACCGCGCCGCCCGCCAGGGTCCCCGCGGCGACTCCCAGGAACATGTAGCCTAGCTGGCTCGCGGTCGAGAACGCCAGGATGAGCTTCAGCTCCCTGCTCACGAGGGCCATCGTGGCCATCATGAACGCTGTGAGAGCCCCTATCAGCGCCAGCGAGCTTAGGAAGTCCGAGATCACACCGGCAGCCCCCGCGGCCGCCGCTGCTGCGGCGACGAGTATGGGAGCGAACCTCAAGAGGAAGTAGACGCCGGCCTTCACCATTGTCGCCGCGTGGATCAGCGCGCTGACAGAGGTCGGGCCTGTCATCGCTGTGACGAGCCACTCGTGGAACGGCACCTGCGCGCTCTTCGCCATAGCGCCCAGGAAGAGGAGCCAGAGGAACGCGGGGAGCACGCCCGCAGCCAGCAGCCTGCCAGCCCAGGCGCCCGAGGAGATCTCGCTGAGAAGCGTGGTGCCGACAACCGTGTGGAGGGTGGCGATGCCCACCACCATGCCGACGTCTCCGAGGCGCGTGAAGACGAGGGCCCTCAAGCCGGAGTGGCTTGGCTCGAACCACATAGGCACCCCGAGCGCGCGCCTGCCCGGGTCGCCCACCCACCTCTCCTCCTCGTCCGTGAACCAGTGCCCTATCAGCGCGTAGCTCGCGAGCCCCGTGCCCTCCCAGCCCACGAGCATTGTCACCAGGTTGTCTGAGAGCACTAGAAGCATCATGCTGCCGACGAAGAAGGTGAAGAAGAACCAGTACCTGGTCTCGCCCACCTCCCCGCGCATGTACTCGTAGCTGTACACGGCTATCAGGAAGCTCAGCCACGACACCACCAGCGCCATGAGGCTCGAGAGGCCGTCGAACAGCACGCTCACGTTGGCGGAGAGCGCGCCCACCCAGGTCGTGCTGACGTGCAGCTCGCGCCCTGTCGAGGCGACGTAGAGCGCAGCCTGTGTGGAGGCGAGCGCAGAGACCAGGATGGAGAGGATCGCAGCAGCGGACTTAGCCTTCCAGCCGGCCCTGTGCAGCAGCAAGACTAGGCAGGACCCAGCGTACGGCGCGAGCCAGGAGAGCAGCGCTAGAGCCTTCTCCAACTCAACCACCTATCACGCTCCTCACGACCTCGACTGTGGGGTCTATCAGCGGGGAAGCTATGACGAAGGACGCGACGCCTAGGGCTGCGAGGAGCAGCAGCGGGCCCCAGAGCCTCGCCTGAGCCTCCCTGGCCCCCTCGACCCTCAGGGGCCCGTAGAAGATCCTCCGCATTGTCAGGAACGCGTAGGCGGTCGAGAGGCCGACGCCTACCAGCAGCGCCGCGGCAACGCCGATGTACCACCCCGGCCCGAGCGACAGCGAGCGCTCAACAGCCCCCCTCAGGATCATGTACTCGCTCCATATGCCGGCCGTCGGCGGGATCCCGGTGATGTGCATGAAGCCCAGCAGCGCCAGGGAGGCAGTGTAGGGCATCTTCTCGGCCAGGCCGCCCATCCTCGTTACGTCCCTGAGGCCGTGGTACGTCGCGATGAGCACGCCCGCGACGCCGAAGAGGACAGCCTTCCCGAACGCGTGGACGAGGTAGTGCAGGAAGGTCCCCGCCACGCCGTACGCGGAGACCGAGGCGAGGCCCAGCAGCAGGTAGCCCATCTGCGAGATGCTGCTGTAGGCCAGGAGGCGCTTGAAGTCCGTCTGGCTGAGCGCCATGAGCCCGCCGTATATGATCGTTGCGAGCGCCCACGCCATCAGGGCGGGGCTCGCGGCGGTGAACGTGGATGGGAAGAGGACGTACACGATCCTGAACATCATGGCCGCACCCAGCCCGATCAGGTTGGGGCTGAGCAGCGCGGAGACCGGTGTGGGCGCCTCGGCGTGCGCGTAGGGGAGCCACATGTGCACCCCGAGCGCTGCCAGCTTCACGGACAGCCCGAGGATCATGAGCGCGAAGGCGTAGGCTGGCGCCCCCTCGCCCAGCCCCCTGAGGAACGCTCCCTGGGGGCTGATGAAGTCGAAGCCCCTCTGGAAGCCGACGGCCAGCGCCCCGATGAGGAAGAGGAGGGCTCCCACGTGGGTCCAGAGCAGGTACATGATGGCTATCCTCACCCTGTCGCCGTAGCCGTAGAAGGCTATGAGGAGGAAGCTGGGGATGAGCGTCAGCTCCAGGAACACGTAGAACTCGATGATGTTCGTCGACATCACCGTGCCAATCATGGCGAGCGCGAACAGCGTGTAGAGGAAGTAGTAGGCCCTCCAGCCAGGAGCCCTAGCACCCTCGTGCGCGAGCTCCTCGAACCTGTGCTCCATGTACGGCTCGCTGTAGAGCGCGATGGCAGCGGTCGTTGCAGCGATCGAGAAGGCCACCAGGAAGACCATCGGGTCGATCGCCAGGGCAAAGGTGCCGAGCCCACCCATGCTGAAGCGCAGCGGGTCCAGCCACACCCCCTTTATCCCGTGCAGGGCGTAGGCGGCCAGGAGCAGGAGCGCGGAGACCGCTAGGGAGAGCGAGTTCAGCAGAGCTAGCGCTCTCTTGCCGAGCCTAGGCAGCAGCGAGAGGACAGCGGCTGCCAGCGGCACCAGCAAGCTTAACCAGAGGTACGGTACCCCGCTCATCACTCAACCACCTCCAACCCGGGAACCTGGTAAACGTCAACAGTCCTCATCCTCCGGTAGAGGAGGATCAGGATCGAGACGAGAACCCCCACCTCCACGCTCCCCAGGGCCACCGCGAACAGGACGAGCTGGAACCCAGCCCCAGGAGCCGTGCTAGAGGTGAGCAGGAGCGCGGCGAGCACAGCCCCGTTGAACATTACCTCGAGGGAGATGAGCACCTTCACCGCGCTCCTGCTGGTGAGCGCCCCGTAGGCTCCAAGCCCGAACAGCGCCGCGGAGACAACAGCCAGGACCTCGCCCATCACTCCCCACCACCCCTGCCCGACGCTATCGAGAGGCCCGCGACAACGAGCGAGGCGAGGGCCAGCGCGAGGAAAACCAGGGCGGTGGCGCTGCCCTCGAAGAGCTCGGACGCCGCCCTCGCGAGGTCCACGCCGACCCGGGAGACAGCGGCCTGGCGCAGGAGCACGTAGACCGCACCCGCCACGAGCAGCGAGGTGACCGCCGCCGGCAGCGCCATGCGCCGCTCCGACCCGGCGCCCCTACCCACCAGCACGACGCCGAATACCACGAACATCACTGTCGCGCCGACGTAGACCAGGACGTGGAAGACCG
>JAJHRT010000011.1 GCA_020833575.1 Thermofilum sp.
GGGCGGCCCGGGAACCGGGAAGACGATCTTCAGCCAGCAGTACATCTACTACGGCCTGGCAAACGGTGAGCCAGGAGTCCTCGTGACCCTCGAGGAGCACCCCGTGCAGGTTCGCCGCAACATGGCGTCCTTCGGCTGGGATGTTAGGAGGTTCGAGGACGAAGGGAAGTTCGCCATAGTGGACGCCTTCACAGGAGGCGTCGGCGAGGCCGCGAAGAGGGAGCGCTACGTTGTGAAGAGCGTGGACGATGTTGGAGAGCTCCTGGACGTGATAAGGCAGGCCATAAGAGAGGTCAAAGCTGAGAGAGTGGTCGTCGACTCCGTCTCAACGCTGTACCTGACTAAGCCAGCAATGGCGCGCTCAATCCTCATGCAGCTGAAGAGAGTCCTGGCAGGCCTGGGAGCCACGTCGATCTTCGTCTCCCAGGTTAGCGTCACCGAGAGAGGCTTCGGCGGGCCTGGCGTGGAGCACGCGGTGGACGGCATTGTCAGGCTGGACCTTGACGAGTACAATGGAGAGCTGATCAGATCCCTAATAGTCTGGAAGATGCGCGGCACAAAGCACGACATGCGGCGCCACCCCTTCGAGATAACTGACAAGGGGGTAATCGTGTACAGCGACAAAGTCGTAAGGTTTAGAGGGCAGTACATATCGTTTGGAGAAGGGGGTGAGCAATGAGCGAAGTACCCCTTAAACCTCTAGGGAAGGAGGACATCAGGAAGCTGGAGCTGTCTCTAATCCTTGGAACGCTCCTCAGGCCAGACGTCATGGATGCCATCAGGAAGGCCGAGGACAAGCTTACCTGGCTTGACTCCCTGATCATTGCCGCTGGAGCCCTCGCTAGGGAGCGCGCAGGCTACTCTCTTGGGAAGATTGCTGAGGAGCTGGGGAGGACTGAGTCCACAATCAGGAACCACCTAACGGGCAGGACCGAGGCGGGCAGGCTCGTAAAGGAGACCTACGACAACCTCGTGAAGGCTGGAGGCAGGTTGGAGCTGGAAGTGCTGCCGGGGGGTAAGGAGGTGGAGGAGCTCCGCGCGAAGGTCTCAGAGCTGGAGGAGAAGCTGAAGAAGGTTAAGGAGACTTTAAGCTCTCTGCTGCAGTCCCTCTAGCTCCCTGAGCGCCTCGAGGTAGACTGCCTCTGCGAGCTCTGCTGACCTTTCCCAGGTGAACATTTTCTCCACGCGCTCGATGCAGCTCTTCCTGATGATCTCTCCGGAGTCTGGGAGCTCTTCCAGCATCCTCCTCAGCTGCTCGTCGGATATCTTCCCTAGGTACCTCTCAAGCGCTCCGGAGCTGGAGGCCTCCATGAAGGCGGCCAGGTCGCGTATCCTGTCGGCGAGCTCGTAAGGATCTCCGGGCTCCACGAAGTAGCCCGTACCCTCGTACCCGTGCTCCCTTATGTCCGCGACTGTCTCCGTGAGGCCGCCGACCTTGGAGGCCACGAGCGGTACTCCGGCCGCCATAGCCTCAAGAGCCATTATGCCGAAGGGCTCCCAGCGCGAGGGGGCAGCGAACACGTCCGCAGATAGGTGTGCGAGCTTGTAGATCGAGGGTGCCGCCCCGAAGACCACTCTGACGTTACCTGGGTACTCCCTGGCCAGCTCCATGAGCTGGTAGGCGTAGTCCTCGCCACCCCAGACTGGGAGCACCATTAGGACGAAGCGCACTGTGCCTAGCTCCTTGACGACGTGGGGTATCGCCTCCGCCAGCACGTCGAAGCCCTTCTGCCTCGCTAGACGCCCAGTTGCTATCACGAGGGGTCCGTCGCGCTCGAAGCTCTCAACCCTCAGGTCGTCCCTCACAGGAGGTGCTGCTATCTCGCGGAGCTTCTCGTAGAGCTTCGCATCCGGCACCTTCGGCTCCCCCTGCGGCATGGCCCCCAGCGCGTTCAGCAGGAAGTATCTTCTCAGCGAGCGCCTATTAGGCGGCCACTCGCCGGTGAGCGCCCTCAGCTTGTCGCCGTGCTGCGCTAGAACCTCGTCGATCAGCTCCTGGTAGCGCCAGTTGGTTCCGTTGTAAACCACCCTGGCCTTCCCTGCGAGCTCGCTGCCGAGCAGGGTGGACAGCTCGTTCACCATGTAAGACCTGCTCACTGTGACCACGCGATCTGCCTCCAAAGCCCCAAGCCTTTCCGCAATGCCTGAGGAGGCTCTCAGCGCCTCACCGAGGGTCATCCTCCGCCTGGAGCCTCCAACGACTACGTCGTGCTCCCAGTCGAGCGGTAGGCCCGCTGCCTCGAGGAGCTCCTCCCCTAGTTTCCTGCGTACAGCGAGGTGCACGTGGAAGATGAGCGCTGGCCTCCCCCACCCTTCAGTCGCTTGCTTCACCTTCAGCAGAGGGATGACGCTGTGCCAGTCGTGGAAGTGCACTACGCTCGGCTTGGGCAGCCCGAGGAGCTCGGCCTTCCCCAAGGCCTCGGCAATAGCCACCGCGAACTGCACAACCTTAGAGGGCAGGACCTCCTCGGCGTATACACGGGGGTCGTCGAGCGCACCCCCCGACACCAGGACGTAGTGAACTCTCCTCAGCTCCACCCTGCTGAACCTGAACGTGCCCTGGCGGGCTGAGAGCTCTCCAAGCTGCACTCCGCCGTGACGGTCGGCCTCGCCGTGCGCGGGTAGAACAACTACGGAGTCCCAACCCCTCTTGCTGAGCTCCTCCGCCAGGCTGGAGGGTACTTCAGCCAGCCCACCGACCTTGACGAGCGGTGCTGCCTCGAACGTGATCATCCAGACGGCCTGTCTCACCAGCTCACCCTTATCTCCGTCTCGAAGGCTTCACCCGGGTTAAGCGCCACGTTGTAGTTGTAGACTATGCCGAGCCCCTGGTACTCAGACCTCAGACCCTTCTCGGTCCTGAACCACGTGTACAGGGGGGACACCCACACCTCACCGTGCTTGGAGCTCTCTACGACCACCCTTGGTGCTGCCTGAGACCTGAGAACGACAACCCTCGCCCAAGGGCTGGAGAAGCGCTCTGTCGCCGGTCTCTCGCCGGCGCCATCAACTTCGTATGTCGGCAGGGCCTCCGAGTCGTAGGGCAGCCTGGGGGACAGGGACAGCTCCACGGAGAGCCTGAGGTCGGCGAAGACCTTCTCCATGTTCCTCCACTTGTACTTCACCCGCAGAGTCCTGCCCAAGTCCTCCAGCCTGAAAACTTTGACCACGTACACCCTGACGAAGCTGGTGGGGCTGAACCAGTTCCTGCCCACGCGGGACAGGCAGACCTCGTCCTCCCCGATGTACTCGACGATGTAGCTGGCGAGCGCAAGATCGCTCGAGTCGACGAAGGGCGTGTTCTCGACCCAGTCGTCGAGCCTGGCCTCCCTCCTCCAGATGTGCTCCCGGAAGGACACCCTCCGGTACCAGTCCGGCCTTGGCGCGCCCTCGCCCAGGTAGGGCTCTGGGTACCTGCTCATCGTGTTCACGAGGTTGTGCTCGAACCCGTCGGCCTTGATGTCGAGCTCGAACACCGTGCCTCCGTCGCTCGGCTTCAGGAAGACGCTGGCAAGGGGGGCTTCCATGACTATTTCGTTCGAGCCGTCCGCATCGAAGTCGAGCTCCCTGATCACAAGCTTCCTGCCCAGGTAGTAGCCGCCCTCCTTCTCCGCGAGCTTCTCAGCGCGGATAGCGTGCTCGTAGACGGCCTGCCGCAGCAAGGGGATGTAGGTTCCCCCGAAGAGGCCGTGCCAGTAGGCGTCGTTGCACTGGGCGAGGTAGTACTCTTCCCAGGCCTCCGCTGGGGCGCCGAGCCTCAGCAGCTTGTCCCTCGTGAACATCAGCCTCTTGTGCATGTTGTTGGACTCCCTGTACTTGCGCAGGAAGTTAGGGAAGTACCCGCCGCTCCACTCGTTCATCTTGTCGTAGCTCCAGGGGCCAAGGTACGCCAGGCCTGCGTAGCCGTAGCGCCTTATGTAGTCCGAGGGCGTTAGGAGCTCGATGTCGCGCGCCCCGTCCAGGTAGTAGAAGAACAGGGATAGCCAGCGCTCCGCCTTGTCTCTCTCCCACCACTCGCCGAACTTCTCGGCATCGCTGCCCCAGAGCACGTACTCGCCCCTCGCCCCATCGAAGCTCCGTATGTAGCTGAGCACTTCCTCGTGGCTACGCCAGGGCAGTATGTACCTGATGGGCCCGTCTATGAACAGCACCCCGGCCTTCCTGCCGGAGTACTCAACTAGCACGGCCCGGCGCACGTACTCCCTGGGCAAGCCCGACCTGTAGCCAACCTCGTCGTCCAGCAGCACATACTGGTAGCCGGTCTCCTCTAAAAGGGGGGGCAGCGTTGGATCCCAGACTCTCTCGGGCAGCCAAGCCCCTCTGACGCTGACTCCCAGCAGCCCTTCCACAAGCTGCCTACCTCTCCTAAGCTGCTCCAGCTTATCCTCGGGGGGTAGGAGGATGAGGGGGCTTTCGGTGTACGTACCTCCAAGCACCTCGAACCTGCTGCTCTGGATAACGCTCCTGAGCCTCTCCAGGAACTCGGGGTATCTGTCTCTCCAGTAGCGGAGCAGGGGGCCGCTGAAGTGCAGCGTTAGCCTCAAGTGCTTGTACCTCTCGAGAAGGGACAGCAGCATCTCGTAGGAGTTTCTCTGTATCCTGTCGAGAACCAGGAGGCTCTGCCCTACAGGCTGGTGGAAATGCAAGGCGAATATGAAGATGCTTTTCGCCATCGCCATAATCCAGTTTGCTACTTTATAAAAACGCATGGTTGCGTGAAGCAGTAAACGAGGGGGCGAACCTACAGAGGACACTTGGCTGGCAGGCCTAGCGCTAGAGCAGCGAGTGTCGTGAAAGCGGGGATTGTGAGGTTGTCCTCGGGCGAAAAGTACTCCGCCATTGCAGCTACCAGCGATACTAGCACGCTCTCCACCGCGGGGGTGCCGATGCCCAGCAGCAGGAGTAGGTAGGTAAGTGCTGCAAGGGCGTCGCTGGTCAGGGACTTCTCCCTGCCCATTACTAGGTTGCTGAGCGATGCTACAGGGTCCACGACAGCTATCGCGAGGAGGCCGTAGAGCGCGTGGCAGGGTGATAGTAGTAGGCTGGTCACCCCGCCTATCACCCCATACAACAGTCCCACATAGCCCTCCCTCTTCTCGTAGTCTCGCTCAAGCAGCTCGATCTGCTGCTCTACGAAGTTGAAGATGCTCTCCATCGCTTCTTCAAACGCCTTGAGAGGCCCTCTCAGCTGGTCCCCCAGGCTGGATATGTGATCCTCTAGATCTCTTCTAAAGACCGCTAGGCGCCGCCTCAGCACAACTCTCTTAGCAGCAACGGCGTTGAGCGCGGCCGCCGCGAACAAGCCCAGGGCGTAGTAGGAGTAAATGTTGAGAGGCTGGGGCAGTGCGCAGAAGTAGGGCAGTATCAGGAGGAGGGAGAGGGCCACGTGGACGAGCTTCCTGTAAACCTCCCGTGTGAACACGCTCATCTCACAGCGCCTCGAGGGTGTACGCCAGCGGGATGAAGCCAAGCCTCAGCAGGTTCTCTGCGAGGTGCGGGTGCTCTTCAAGAACCCTCCCGTCGAAGACGACGTACTCGCGCATAGAGGTGCTGCCATCCTGACCTCTCAGGACTTTCCACAGCACGTGTGCTCTTTTGTCAGCGGAGAAGACCTTCATCAGCGCGCACAGCCTCTCGCCGCTCTCCGATGCCTTGCAGGCAAAAAGGTACTCGCTGAAGGGCGTGAGGGAGCCTGCGTCACCAGTCTTGTAGAACTCCAGGACCTTCTCCTTGGATATGTCGAGCACCCTGAAGCCGTCCGACTGGAGGTAGCTCTTCACCTTTCTCAGCACCATGAGCTCCAGGAAGTCCTCGTAGGCAGCTTTGTCGCTTATTGTGGCGCTGGGTATGCTGAGCTCCGAGGACACGAGGACGGCCCCGTTCAGCGGGTCCTTCAGCTTGAATAGCAGCCTGCTGGGTGCATCGGAAAGCCTGGCTACCTTCAGCTCCGACTTGTTGGCGCACTTCCTGCACAAGGCCCACTTATCAGGTATGTGCACGACACGCCCGCAGCCGGAGCACTTCTTCCAGACACCGTTAATGAACCTCCACTCGACCCTCACGCTGGAGCCGCTGACGTCGATAATCGCGTAGTTGCCAATAGGCTCACCGCTCTTTGCAAGCCTGTCGAGCCTCGCGACGTTTACGTACCTCACACCGTTGAGCTCCACATCAAGGCCGCCGAAGCTGTGGCTGTGACCAAAGATGTGGACAACAGGCCTGTACAAGCTCACCAGGTAATTGACCTCCGGCACACCCGCGTGAAGGGAGTGCTTGTAGCTGTCGATCAGCTTGCCCTTGTCCAGCACGCTGAAGGGTGGGTAGTGGGTGACAAGCACCACGCTTCTGACACCACGAGGTACCTCGTAGGGCTCCGCCCGCCTGCCATGCCCCACGAGCATCACGTCGCCGAAGAGGATGGGCCCCGTAGAATCCAGGTCGAAGACCCGGGAATCACCGCAGCCCCCCTCCACATCCCAGTTACCTTTGACGTAGTACACGTTCTTCCCCAGCCCCTCTGCCAGAGCCCTGAGGATCCTGCACATGCTGCCAGGTCGCTGCGGATTGCCTATATCGCCTGCTGCTACAACGATGTCGTAGCTCACACTCTCCTTCTTCACCCAGTCAATGAACTTCAGAGCTATATCCTCCTTGCCGTGAACGTCCGAGAGAGCAAGCATCCTGAGGCGACCCAAGCAGACCACCGCCCCGCCATGTGTTGACAAACCCCCCTCAACCGAGAGGAATATAAGGTGAGCGGTGGCGCGCTCGTGCGCCGCAGTGCGGCAAAGAGTATTTATACTCCTTCCACCTGCACTGAGAACGCTGGCGCGCCCCGGTCGTCTAGCCCGGTCAGCCTGCACGAGGGCCGCGAGGATATCGGCCTCTCGAGCCGAAGATCCCGGGTTCAAATCCCGGCCGGGGCACCAGTTCTCTCAGAGGGATGCCGCCCGCAGCCCTGTGAGAGAAAAACAAATATTCCCGGCAAAAGTAGGGGAGAAGGAGCCCCGGTAGCTCAGCGGGTAGAGCGTCGGCCTTGTAAGGGTTCACAGAAGGGGGTTCGAGAGAGCCGAAGGGCCCGGGTTCGAATCCCGGCCGGGGCTCCAGCGCTTCTCGCTACTCCTCCCAGGATTCCCAGAACTGCTCGTTCTCCTCAGCGGTGTGCCAGCTTACGGCTTCACCGTCAAAGCCACGTAGGCTATCGTAGAGAGCAGGAACAAAAGTAGTATCACCAGGGATGCTATCCTTCGCCTCTTCCTCGGCATGCCCACCACCCAGCAGCAGGGCTACAGCGGACAGTAGGAGACCTACCGTTATAAGCGTTGCCGGCGTGTAGAGCCCGGTGAGAAAGCCCAGCGTGCTGGGCAGGTTGACCTCGGGAGAGGGGGTCACGCCCCCCTGGACTGGCTCCTCCGGCTTAGCACCTATACCTATGAATGTGACCTCGCCGTTCCTGAGTACTGCGACTGTGGGATAGCTCGTGATGTTAAGCCTCCTCAGGATATCAGAGGAGGACAGCCTGCCAACAGGCCAGGTGATGTTGTTCTCCTTAACGTACCCGGATAGCGCGGTGTCGTCATCGAGTGGGGAGACCGTCAGGGATACGACTAGGGTGTTATTCATAGAGGATATCCTCCTGAGGGTTGGCAGGATATCGCGGCAGCCACTGCACTGCGTGTAAAAGAACTCTACGACGACGGTATTATCATAGCTGAGGTGTGCCAGGTCGACTACGCTACCGTTCACCAGCACCACCTGGAGGCTCCCAATGCTGGTGTTGAGCCTCCTGTAGCTCAAGACCCTGGAGCTAAGCTCCGCTGCCACCCGCTCGGCAGAGGACTCGCGGAGAGACCCTGCTCTCTCGCAGACAACCTTGATGGTGATGTTGAGGTCTCCGGTCAAGAGCACAGGGCTGCTGACATTGCTCCTGCAGATGTGGCCGGGGGCCTGCACGTAGAAGCTGTACAGCCCTCTCTCAAGGGGCACGCTCAGCTTCCCAGAGATATTGAGCCTGGTGCTAGCGGCTCCGCTTGAGATCTCCACACTTACCTGTTTCCCTCCTTCGACGACGAAGCTTACCCAAGAGACCTGGGGCTCGAGGATCAGCGTGGCGTTAACTCCGCCCGCGTCGACCTTTAAGGTAGCCTTCCCGCTCCGGTAGCCCGGCGCCTTTGCCTCCACCACGTACTCGCCGGTGGGGAGCTCCACTCTTGCATAGCCTTCCTCGTCTGTGCGGGCCGACGCAGCGGAAGACCCCTCGAAGCTCAGCATGGCTCCTGGGATTGGATTACCCTTCGCGTCGAGAACGCGGATCATCACAAGCCCTTTTCGAAGGACTACCCTGCTCAGGACGGCGGTCAGGTTGTAGTAGGGGGTATCCACCTTCACCGTGGCGCTCCAGGGGCTGTAACCCTCCTTGGTCACCTCCACGGTGTAGCTACCGGGCTTCACCTCAAGCGAGACTTCTCCTCGAGCCCCGGACGTCGCCATCTTGAAGAAGTTCTCCGAGAGCACCCTGACCGTAGCATCGGCAACGGGTCTGCCGTCCGGATCCAGGACGCGCACGAGGAGCTTTGACCTGTCGAGAAGCTTCAGCCAGGCCAGCTTCCTGATCGGGTACAGAGCGGCAGCTGAGCCCTCCCCGGCGAGGACTGAGGAGGGAGGGGAGGGCGCCATGTCCCACTGGATGTCGTAGCCAGCTAAGCGCACAACCCTGTCCCCCTCGAGGGATATCACCTGCACCTCGGGTATCGAGAACACGACGAGGTGGGATGCCAGCGGGGCGATTAAGGACTTTGGGGGCAGCGGGGCTAGCCTGCGGCAGTCCAGAGTGAGGGAGCAGCGCCAGAGGTCGTACTCCTCAGAGACCATGAGGAAGCCGTCGGCCAGGGGCAGCACCTGCCTCATCGGCGGCGCGCCTCTCTTCTCCGCGGCTAGCTTCAAGTCCGGTAGCGAGAAGAGAAGGAGCGAGTTATCCAGCGCGCGCTGCACGAGGAGGTAGCCTCCAGAGATCCCCTTGACCCTCGAGAGGCCTGTACGCACCTCGGAGACCTTCTGCACCTTGCTCCCGAGCCTGTAGACCTCGATCACGTTGTCTGTCAGCTCGCAGAGGTGGCACGAGGTGTTCAGGGTCTCCGCGATCAGATAGTTCTCCCAGATGTCTAGCGAGAACACTCTTACTAGCACAGCGGAGGAGAAAGCATCCCTCTCGAAAACCCTCGCACCCTCGTCAACCTTGTACACGACCAGCCTGTCCAAGGGGTACCTAGAGCTTGCGTCATAGTAGTACCTGGCGACAAAGGCCAGGAAGCGCCCATCGCTAGAGACGGCCGCGTTGCCGACCCCGAACTCCCCCTGCTTCAAGAGCCTTCTGGAGGAGACTTCCCCCAGAGAAGAGGTGTTGAGGGTGTGCAGCACCCCGGTGCTGTCGATGAGGTATGCCAGGCTACCTGTTACTAGGATACGCTCCACGAAGGCTCCCACGAAGACGTAGCTCCACTCGATCCCACCGGTGGAGTTCAGGATCAGGCAGGATCCATCTGCAAGGCACGCGAGGAGCCTGCCTCCGGGGACTAGGGCCGCCGAGGTTACTGCGCGCTGCATGTCCTGCTGCAGGAAGTATAACGCGGGCTGGGCTAAAGCTGTCAGGCCCAGCAGCGGGAGTATGCATAGTAGTAGCAGCAGTGCTCTCATTCTACCTCCTTCAGCAGGATCCTCATGGGTATGCCGTTGAGCGTCTCAACAAGTATTGTAAAGCCCCCGGCCTCCGAGGCCAGCGCGGAGCTCTCAAGCCGTGCCAGAAGCTCCCTCACGTTCCTCAGCGCCTCGAGGGAGTCCCTCTGGGACTCGAGAACCTCCTCGAGCACGGTTAGCTCGTCCACGGCTCTCGCGTTGATGACGAGCTTCAAGCCCATGTAATCGATCTCGTTCAGGGTGGGAAGCTTCTCGCCCAGGAGGTCCTCCAGCACCCTCTCTATTGCGCGCACTCTCTCCGCTTTCGCTCTCACAGCCTCGTAGCGCTGCTGCAGCGCGCTCAAGCTCTTCTGCAGCGCGGCTATCTGTGAGTCCAGGTAGCGAAGCAGTTCCTCGAAGCTGTTGAACTGGAGCAAGTTGTACGCCATACTCAACTCTAGTGTGCACTCTACTTTGTGTATTTAAAAAGGATAGCGCGGGGGGCCGGCGTGATAAGCTGGTATAGCGAAGAGCATTCAAGCGAGCGCGCTAACCACCGAACCTCCTCTGCCTCCTCTGGTAAAGCCTGATCGCCCTCAGCAGGTCTATGCGCCGGAAGTCCGGCCAGTAAACGTCGAGGAATACCAGCTCTGAGTAGGCAATCTGCCACAGAAGGAAGTTGCTTATCCTCATCTCGCCGCTCGTGCGTACGACAACGTCGGGCTCTGGGTAGGGCTGGTCCCCGGTGTAGAGGTACTTCTCGAAGACCTTCTCATCCAAGCTCTCGGGGTCGAGCTTCCCGCTGAGAGCATCGCGAACAATCCTTCGCACAGCATCCACTATCTCCCTTCTCCCCCCATATGCCAGAGCTAGGTTGAGATAACGCTCGCTGTACTTTCTGGTTCTCTCCTCAAGCTGCTCGATCTTAGACGCTATGTGCGGCGGGAGGAGGGACCTATCCCCGACGACCCTAACCCGCACCCTGCGCCTGTCGAGCTCCTCCGAGCTAATGAGCTCGTCCAGCTTCTCGGAGAGTATATCGAAGATGTTTTCGAGCTCCTCCCTACTCCTTCTCGCAAGGTTCTCCGTCGAGAGGACGTAGAGGGTGACTGTCTTTACACCTAGGTCGTAGCACCACCTTAAGACCTCTTCGACTTTACGCGCACCCCACCTGTGCCCTGCTGTCGGCGGGAGCCCTCGCTCGCGAGCCCAGCGCCTATTCCCGTCCAGTATGAACGCCATGTGCACAGGGACGGGGGCCCTCCGAACCTCCCTCTCCAGTAGATACTCGTAGAGCCTGTACACCCCTAGGAGCCTGGCAGCGGTTCGCCACAGTGACCTCACAGGTTACCGCCAGCCTTTTCTGGCCCCCGGGCGGTAAATTTCCTTGATGCTCAGGGAGCTCTTCAGGAGGCTGGAGGAGGTCGAGGACCTCGTGGCCACGGTAAAATCCCTTATAGACCACACCAACTTGAGACCCGACGCTACGCTCGAGGATCTCGAGAGAACATGCCGCGAAGCTCTGAGCTATGAGCTCTACGGGTGCTGCGTCCCACCTTTCTACGTCAGGCAGGCGAAGCAGATCCTCCGCGATAAGGTGAGAGTGGTTACAGTAGTCGGCTTCCCGCACGGCAACATCCCGGCTGACGCGAAGGCCTGGGAGGCGAGGCGGGCCTTCGAGGACGGGGCTGACGAGGTGGACATGGTGATTAACCTGAGCCTGGTCAGGTCTGGGAAGCTGGAGGCAGCACTCGAGGAAGTAGAGCAAGTGCTCGAGGTCGCCCGGAGCTACGGTGGGGTTCTCAAGGTGATCGAGGAGACAGGCTACCTGAGCGAGAGCGAGGTGCTGGAGCTCACACGCGGGCTCGCAAGGCTTGGGGTAGACTTCGTGAAGACCTCCACGGGCTTCGGGCCGAGGGGCGCGACACTCGAGGACATCCTAGTCATGAGGAGAGGGGTTGAGGGCAGCAGGACGAGAATCAAGGCTGCCGGTGGCATTAGGACGGGGCTGCAGGCCCTCATGTTTTACGCCTTGGGGGCGGATAGGATAGGTACCAGCAGCGGGACGAGGATCGTTGACGATGTAATACGTCTTTTGTCGAAAGAAGGATAATTGGCCGTAGAAGCTTTTTTATACGGGAAGTGGCATCGCTTCTGCGCATGAAGCCTCTGGCATCCATAATAGGCTACGGCGCCTACATCCCCCGGTACCGCATCGAGGCTAAGGAGATCTCCAGGGTCCACACTGGTGGGGCCGAGAGAGCGCCGGTGAGGCAGAAGAGCGTGCCGGGGCCCGACGAGGACTCCCTGACGATAGCGTATGAGGCGGCGCGGTACGCGCTGAGGAGAGCGGGCATCGACCCGTCGCTGGTCGAGGCGCTCTACATAGGCTCGGAGAGCCCGCCGTACGCCGTCAAGCCCTCTGCCACGGTTATCGCGGAGGCGCTGGGCTTCTCGAGGAAGCTCTACGGGATAGACATGGAGTTCGCCTGCAAGGCTGGAACCACGGCGATCATCAGCGTAGCTGCGCTCGTGAGCTCGGGCGTCATCAGGTACGGGATGGCGATAGGCACCGACACGGCCCAGGGCAGGCCTGGCGACGAGCTAGAGTACACAGCTGCCGCCGGCGCAGCTGCGTTCCTCATCGGGCCGAGCTCCCCAGAAGCCGTGGCGACCATAGACCACGTGTACTCGTACGTCACGGACACGCCTGACTTCTGGAGGCGTGAGGGCGAGAAGTACCCGATGCACACCTTCAGGTTCACGGGCGAGCCCGCCTACTTCCACCACATAATCAGCGCCGCCAGGGGCCTGATGGAGGAGGCGGGGCTAAAGCCCGAGGACTTTGACCACGTGGTGTTCCACCAGCCGAACGTGAAGTTCCCGCAGAGGGCTGGCGAGCTGCTGGGCTTCAAGCCTGAGCAGATGAAGTACGGGCTGCTCTCCGGGGAGATAGGGAACACATACGCAGCTGCTTCCCTCATCGGGCTGGCGAACGTGCTGGACAATGCTAAGCCGGGAGAGAGGGTGCTCGTGGTGTCCTTCGGCAGCGGCGCTGGGAGCGACGCGATCTCCCTCACGGTGGGCGAGGGCGTGGAGAAGGTGCGGGACAAAGCCCCTACCGTGGCGAAGCTGGTCGCGCGCTCCAAGCTGGTAGACTACGCGCTCTACCTGAGGTACAGGGGAATGATACTGCGGTGATCGGCATGAGGAGGGTCTTCATAGCGGGTGTAGGCGCCACTAGGGTGGATGAGCACTGGGACAAGAGCCTCAGAGACCTGATGCGCGAGTCCTCCCTGAAGGCGATACAGGACTCGGGGCTCTCGAAGAAGGATATAGAGGCTATCTACGTTGGTAACATGTCCTCGGGGTTCCTCCAGGGCCAGGAGCACCTGGGCTCGCTACTGGCAACATGGATAGGAGTGCCGGGCGTTGCTGCCGCTAAAGTTGAGGCTGCATGCGCGAGTGGCGGGGCAGCTTTGCACCAGGCCTACTTGGCGGTGAGGTCGGGGGTGTACGACTGCGTGCTCGTGGTCGGCGTCGAGAAGATGACTGACGCCTACACCGGCGATGTGACAGACGCGCTTGTGATGGCGGAGGACCAGGAGTACGTGGCGTTCACGGGTCTCTCCTTTGTGGCTCTTAACGCCTTCGTCTACCGGTACTACATGAAAAAGTACGGTGTGAGGCAGGAGGACATAGCGTACTTTGCTGTCCACGACCACAAGTACGCGGTCAATAACCCGCTGGCCCAGTACCCGAGGCCCATAACCCTCGACGAAGTGATGAAGTCCCCCCTCGTGGCAGACCCGATACACCTGCTCGAGAGCGCGCCCATAGGCGATGGCAGCGCAGCCCTGGTTCTGTGCTCCGAGGAGAAGCTCAAGGCTCTCGGCAAGGATGTCCACCTGGAGATAGCAGGCAGCGCGGTCGCCACAGACGTGTTCAGCCTTCACGAGAGGGCAGATCCTACAACCCTCCTAGCCACGGTGAAGGCGGCGAGGAAAGCATTCTCCATGGCGTCGATAGAGCCTAAGGACGTTGACGTGCTCGAGGTTCACGATGCGTTCACAGTCCTCGGCGTGATACACCTGGAGGACATGGGGTTTGCGAAGAAGGGAGAGGGCTGGAGGCTGCTCAAGGAGGGGCAGCTCGAGAAGGACGGAGACCTGCCGACGAACACCATGGGCGGGCTCAAGGCGCGGGGGCACCCCGTTGGGGCGACAGGCATCTACCAGGTCTACGAGATCACCCTGCAGCTCAGAGGGGAGGCGGGCAAGAACCAGGTCCCTGATCCAGAGGTGGGGGTCGCGCAGAACGTCGGGGGAGTTGGGGGCACTGTAGCCGTCCACGTCGTGAGGAGGGTGAGGTAGGATGGCGTACCTGAGGAGCGTACCCAGGGTTTGGCGCGAGAGGGAGATCAAGTACCGCTTGATAGGTGGCGCCTGCAGGAGCTGCGGGAGGAGATTCTACCCATACAGGCAGACCTGTCCCGCGTGCGGGAGCGAGGAAGTCGAGAGAGTAAAGCTGCCGGAAACGGGGACCGTTGAGGTATTCACAGTTGTCAGAAGCCCGCCGAGTGAGTTCGCAGAGCAAGCTCCCTACGTCGTAGCGCTGGTAAGGCTAGACGATGGAACACTTGTGCCAGCCCAGATAACGGACGTTGACCCCGGCGAGGTCTACGAGGGCATGCGCGTGGAGGCTGCTTTGAGACGCTACAGGACGCAGGGCGAGAGGGGGATAATCGAGTACGGCATCAAGTTCAGACCCCTCATCCAGTAAAAGCAATCATTTTTTCCAATAGGGCTTCGCCCTCACCGAACTTTCTGCATTATCGCGATGAAGAAGCCCTCGGTTCTGTGAAGGTGCGGGAATGCGCGGTGTACGCAGCAGCTGAACGGGAATTTGGGGTAGCCCTGGCTTAGCTTAAAGCGTCGCAGGCCTGCGAGAGCAACTCTCTCCAGCACGCTCTGCACAACTTCCTCCCCCTCCTCTGGGAATAACGAGCAGGTAGAGTACACGACGAAGCCCCTGGGGCGCAGGTTCTCAAGTGCCGAGCGGAGCATGAGGAGCTGGGTTTCCTGGAGGCTCTCCAGGGCTTGGGGGGTTAAGCTCCACAGCGCTAGCCGCAAACCTGGATCTCCCCCGATCGCGCCGCTGTTCGTACAGGGTGCGTCCACGAGAGCCGCAGAGGCCTCCTTCGAGGCGCGGAAGAGGCGGCTATCCGCCTGCACCAGGTGGACCGCGGCGTAGCCGCCTACGAACTCTCTGCAGCTAGCGAGCCTACGAGAAGATATGTCGATGGCGAGTATCGTCGCTCCTCCCCGCAGCGCTGCGAGGAGCTGAGTTTTCAGGCAGGGTGCTGCAGCAGCGTCTACTACGAAGCCCTCCTCCTCCACCTTCTCCGCAAGCGCCTCGGCAACAAGCACGCTAGCTTTATCCTGGTACACACCGAGCGAGGAAGGGATTTCGGGCAGGGGCTCGTCCTCGGGTATATCCAGCTCAAAAAGATAGTCAACCTCGGGGTCCCTCCTGGCCTTCAACCCGCGCGCCCTGAGGTACTGCTCAAGCTCGTCGCTCCTCCCAGGGGTTGCCGCTCTGATCCAGACAAACCTCCTGTAGAGGCTGCGAGCAACCTTCACCGCCTCCTTCTCCCCCAGCAGCTCCACCAGGCGATGCGCCAGTAGAGGTGGGATTGAGTACTTCAAGCTCAACGCCTCATGCGCCCGGAGACCTTCCGCGGCGCGCTCAAGCGAGTCCTCGGAGACCTTGCGGAGGATGCCGAGCATCCTGTTAGTGAGTAGACCTCCTCTCGCGCTGGCAACCCTGCCGAGACCCTCAGGAGCCTGGAGCACCAGGGGCAGGGCTGCGTAGAAAGCAGCCCTGCGCCGAAGGGGGGCTTTCTCGAGGTTGTGCAGCCGGAGCAGGTACTTCGAAGCCCCGATCTCCAGCAGCGCATGCCGAGCCAGGACGTACGATGCCCGGACCTCCTCGCCTCCCAGCTCTACCCGCTGCAGCGCCTGCTTGAAGGCGTAGTCCAGAGTGGTCCTCCTCCTCTCGATGAACTCCAAGGTGTAAACTACTGCCCGGAACACCCTTGGGGTTAGAGACTCAGCAGCCTCCGCCAGCGAGGTGGAAGCCCCGGCGCGCACGAGACCCTCGACACCTGCTAGGGGAGAAACCTTTGAAGCGCAAACGAGAGAAGGTAGCTCGCGTAGAATGCCGTGAAGACGGCCACGAAAGCTCTCTCGTTGGGGAGCTTACCCGACACCTTCAAGGAGGCTGTGAGAAGGCCCAGGCTCGCGACTTGCACGAGCCTGAAGAGCAGCCCGCGCAGGAAGGGGTCCTCGAGGAAGCCGCCCAGCAGCGTTACCAAGTGCAACGGCACCACAGAGAAAGAAACCATGCCCAGAAGGTTTACCGCCAAGCCTCCAGAGCCGCCGAGCAGCCTGCCAGCAGCTCTCAGCAGCAGTACGAGCACTGCTAGCCCGAAGAGCCCTAGGGCAGCCCTTCCCAGGGAAACGGCGGAGCCCACATATACCGCGTCAAGGATGAAGCAGACCTGGCCTGGTAGGAGTGCTTCAAGGGATATCAGCGCTACCGCAGCTGCGAGAGACAGGAGGGATAGGTAGACCTGGTTGTACAACACCGCAACAACATCCTCTGGAACAAGCACTCTCAAAAACCGCTCCAGGTGAGGCGGGTAAGCCCCCCTTGAGAACAGGCTGCGCAGCCGCGCCTCATTCTCCACCATGTACCTGTACAGCTTCAACCCCTCGCTCGTGAGGTGGTACTTCCTCTTCTCGTTCTTCGAGACGAAGCCCGCAAGGCCGTCAAGGTTGTAGTAAAGGTTACCCGTGCTCGTGCCCACTATCGACTTCAACTCCGAGAAGGAGACCTCCCCCCTCTCCCCTAGCACCGCTATTATCTTGCGCTTGTAAGGGTTGCCTAGGATCGAGTAAACCTTCTCGAGGAGCTCGCCGGGATCCTCCTGCATACCCAAATCCCCGACTGCAGTCGGTTATTATGAGTTACCCCGCTCGGCTCGGGGTTCACTCGCGTCCTCGTCAGCCACGGCTAACGGTTAATATGGCGGCCAAGCAACTCCAGGGGGGAGGGCTCAGTGATGGAGACTGCCGGGCTCATCCTCTCGATAGCAGTGCGGGTGAAGGGCGAGAGGGAGCTGGAGGAGGTAGTGGAGAGGCTCAGAGATGCAGGGGTTGAGAGCCTGTGGATCCAGCTTCACGTTGATGCTGAGACCTTGCAGCAGGCAAGCCTCTGGGACCTCCTAGACCCAGTTCACGACGCGGGAATGCGTATAGCGTCAGTCCGCGTGGTGAGCGTAAACCCGGGGGCCGAGCTGATCGAGAAGCTGGCTGTAGTAGCGAGCGAGACTGCGGGGCGAACAGCGATCATCAGCTCGCCGGGCGCGCAGGTCCTCGAAGCCCTTGGAGACTGGCTTCAGGTGTTCGCAACCTACCGGGCGAGACTCCTCATTGAACCGAGGTCGGCTCGAGAAACACGCCAGCTGTACAAGGTTCTGAGAGAGTTTATCGGGGGTGTTCTGGGCATCTCTCAGGTGCAGGAGAACTTCCCCTCGACTGAGCACTTCCTTCGCGTGCTAACCCCCTACCTGCAGCTAACTCGTAACGTGCAGGTATCCAACTACGGGGAGGAGGGGGCCGCGAGAATCCTCACGCCAGGAACCTACAATAACCCTTTACTGCTGCGCACGCTCGTGAGCCGTGGCTACAGCGGGCAGCTGACAATCGGGTACGAAAGAGCGCCCACCAGCATATCCTTCCTGCTGGAGGAGCACAGGGCGGTTGACAGCTTCCTGAAATCTCTCGAAGAGAAGATCTAGCTATTCCAACGTGACCTCCAAGACTATGTAACCCGAGTACCCGCAGTCTGCGCAGATGTAAAGCGTGGGCGTTACCCCCAGCACACCCAAAGGTATCAGCCTGGGAGAGCCGCAGACCGGGCACAGTCTCAAGCCCCGCCCCACCCCTAGCTCGAGCCTCGGAGTGAGCAGCTCGACCTCCTCTTCGCTCACGCCTAGCTCGCGCAGCC
>JAJHRT010000067.1 GCA_020833575.1 Thermofilum sp.
CTCGAGGACCTCGAGGAGCTTGGAGTCAAAAACCCGAGGAAAGTCCTTGAGGAGCTGTGGAAGAGGGGGCTTATCGAGATAGTTGAGCCGGGGTTCGGGGGTGCGGGGGTGATCAACGCGACTGAGGCTTTGCTGCAGCTAGCAGAGAAGGTGCAGCCAGTTAAGCGATCATCGCTCTTCGAGGTATTCGGCGGTGGGAAGAGCGGCTCCTAGCGCGCAGGGGTTTACTTCCTGGAGGCTGGGACGTATATCGGTACCCTGTGGTTCACGTCGTAGGGGGCCAGTATGCCCCTGGAGGCAAGCTCTCTTAGGACTCTCTTCGCCCTGCTTATCTTCAGCCCGAACCTTGAGCTGAGCGTGTAGGGGGTGACGTACTTCATCTTCACAACCTCCTTGATCACTGCCTCCAGGGAAACCTCCGTGAGGTCGCCCGTGGAGGCCTGCAGCTTCATTTGAGGCTTCTTTTTCTCCTCCTCGGGCTTCTTCTCCTCCTTCTTCATCCTCTTTTCAAGCTGCGAAACCGTTGGTTTCTTCTTCCCTCCGCCCATCTACCCACCTCCCGTGGTTCTGCGCTGCCCAGAGCTAAAAACGTTACCTTGCGCGCGGTGGCTAGACGTCCACGACGCCGTCCTCTGTGATCGCGAAGGCCACCTCCTTCTCCGCGTGCTTGGGGCTGTCGATTATCCTTGCTATCCTCCTCCCCTCCTTCCCCTTCCTCAGCCACACCCTGTAGGTGAAGCCGTGCGCCACTATGTTGCCACCGGCCGGCTTGAGCGGGTTTCCGAAGAAGATGTCCGGAGCTGCCATGACCTGGTTTGTTGCCACCACAGCCAGGTTGTAGAGCCCGGCTAGCCTGTGGAGCTGGCTGATGTGCCTGTTGAGCTTCTGCTGCCTCGAGGCCAGGTTCTCCCGACCGGGGTACTCGGACCTGAAGTGGTTGATCAAGCTGTCTATGATCACGAGCCTTATGTTGTACTTCTCTATGTACTTCTTCGCCTCGTCCACCAGGAGCATCTGGTGGTCGCTGTTGTAGGCTCTCGCGTAGAGGATGTTTTCGAGCGCCTTCTCGGGGTCTAGGCCCCTGTACCTGGCGATCTGGACCACCCGCTCGGGCCTGAAGGTGCCCTCGGTGTCGATGTAGAGCGCCCTAGCCCCCAGCCCGCCCCTCTCCCTCGGCAGCTGCACCATCACAGCCAGCTGGTGGCAGAGCTGGGTCTTCCCAGCCCCAAACTCCCCAATCAGCTCCGTCAAGCTACCAACCTCCACCCCACCCTCCAGCAAGTCATCCAAGCTGCGAACACCAGTGCTTATGTACTCCAGGTTCTTCCGCTTCTCGAAGAGAGCTTTAGCGGTGATGAACTCCTCCCCCTTGTTGAGGAGCCTCTGGGCCGCCCTGATGATCGCCATGGCGCGCTCCTCGGAGCCCAGTATGACAGCTAGCTCGTGTGCCGAGGCGAAGGCTATGTCGGTCACCGTGTAGTAGCCAGCGCTGCGCAGCTTCTGAGCTGTAATGCGGCCCACGCCCTCCAGGTCCTCAAGCCTTATCTCCTCGCCGGGCGCGGGCGGCACGTACTCCTCTTCCTCCTCTAGGGCGATGCTGTCGTCTGACAGCACGATCTCCTTCGCCATCTCCTCCACGTCCATCTCTCCCTGAGCCTGCTTCTCCTTACTCCTCCTACCCATCACCAGTTCACTGTGAGTTATTCCGGCGATCACCGATTTAAAACTTGCATAGACAAAACGCCGAAAGTGGGCGTGCCCACGCAGCCTTTTTAAACCGGGGCTTCGAGAACCTCTCTGAAGCTAATGACAGAGGAATACCTCAACGCTCAGGAGCAGGTGCTGGCTCTGCGCAAGCTAGCGGAGGAGGTGGCAGCAGCCGCCAGGTCGAGAGGGCACCGCGCAACCCCGGAGGGCGTCATCAGCGGCATAGGCTTCGACTACCTGGCACCCTACCTAGTCGCGCGGGGGCTTGTGGCCCGCGGCATGCTCGCGAGGAGGGGTGACGGCTTCGCCCTGACCGAGAATGGCGAGGAGCTAGTACGCCTCGTAGTCGAGATAGCGGAGCTCGTGAAAAGGGACTCCGAGCTCCCCGAGCTAGACGGGGGCAGGATCTTCGGCTCAGTGCTCTACGCGGTGTACGACTGGGGCGGCGTGGCGAAGAGCGCAGAAGCGTACATCGAGTACGTGAGGAGGGTGCGGGCCAAGCTGGTTGAGCTGTCCAGGGACCCCAGGCGCTTCAAGCTGGCAGCAATGCTTCTACCTCGGATGTACTACGAGGAGGGCTATACCCCCCTGAGGCTTCTCGAAGCCGTTAGCCGGCTTTAAAAAGGCCGGTGGCGAGTAGGTGCTGTGGCGTCTCGGGATCTGGACTGCAGGCTTCTCGCGGCAGTACCCCAGGCGCGGCGCCTCTCAGACCTGGCGAGGAGCACTGGCGCCTCACTAGCTTACGTCTCCAGGCGGCTCACCGCCCTGAGGGAGAGGTTCTCCGTGATCGGCGTCTTCGACTACGGGGCCATCGGGCTCGAGGAGCACCTGGCCCTCCTCGAGTACAGGCGGGAGCTCTGGGAGCGAAGCCTCCCCTACGTCATCGCCAAGGCTTTGCTCAGAGGCGGGAAAAGGCCCGAGAAGCTTCTCCTCCTGGTCCTGACCCCAGCTGGCAGAGCCAGGGACGTCGCCGACATACTGGGTGTGGACGCCGCCACCCTGAGGAGGGTGAAGGTCTTCAGGCACCGCCCCGACGCCTCCAGCCTTGTAGCCTGCGAGGACGGCAGGCTAGCCCCCCTTTTCCACGCCTTTGAAAGCGTGGTCAACGAGGGGGTGGCGCCCGACTTCAAGGCGCAGCCCCTGAAGCGCGTGGACGGCATAGACCTCTGGATAGTGGCGGAGCTCACGAGGAACCCCTTCGCCAAGCTATCCAGGCTGGGAGCCGCCAGGGGGCTGAAGCAGCAGGTGATCAGCTACCACTACCTGGGCCACGTCCAGCCGCTGCACCTCTACAACGCGGTGGCTCCTAGGCTGCAGGCGGTGCTCGTGGGCAGAGTGCTCGAGGTAGAGGTCGAGCGAGGGCTGGAGGAGCCAGCGGCGTGGGCGCTCGCCAGCCTCCCCTTCACGAGGTTCAGCGCAGCCGAGCCCGGCAAGGGCCTGGTTCACGCGCTCGTCTACCCCGGCGAGTGGGAGCTCCCGCTCCTCAAGGCGCTGGACGCGTGCAGGAGCGTGCTGGACTTCAGGGTCGCCGGCCACGTTGTCGAGGGGCTGAGGGAGTACACAGTGCCCTTCGGCGAGGTTGTCGAGCGGGGGAGCTACTCCCTCGAGATCCTGTACGAGGCGCTTCACACGCCGGGGAGCGGGAGGGCTAGGTGGCAAGCCTACGAGATCGACTAGCGCGCTCCAGGGCCTCCAGGGCCAGCTCCTCCCAGCCCTGCACCTCCTCGGGCCCGCGGGGCGTCTGGACGTAGACCCTGGGCCTCGCCAGGAAGTTGAGCTGGGCGAGCAGCCCGTACAGCGACGCCTGGACGCGCTCGTACTCCCTGACGCCGCTGTAGCTCTTCACCTCGACAACGGCCCTGGGGGTGCCGCGCTCGAACACTACGATGTCAGCCACGCCGAGGAGCCAGCCGAAGCGGAAGCGCCAGGCGAGAGGGAAGGGTAGGGCCACCCTCTCGTGCTCGACGATCCAGCCGACGTCCCCGTAGAGCCTTGCGTGCGCCCCGACCCCTGCTGCGGTGCCCTGCCCCCTGCCCCTCGCGAAGCCCCGGGAGACGCTGCTCACCTGGAGCTTCTCAGACCTGGACTCGAGCGCCGCTTGGAACCTGCGCAGAGCCGCCTCGACGAGGCGCAGCCTCTCAGCGAGGTCACTTGACATCGCGCAGCCCGTCCTCGGCTATCAGGAACGACGCGCTAGCCCCCCTCGCGATCCTGGGCGAGTCGAGGCACTCCGCCGTCCACACGTCCCCGGCCTTCTTGAGGAGGAAGCGGTGCGTCGAGGCGTGAGCGATGATGTTGCCGCCCGCTGGAAGCTTGATCGTCACACCCCACGTGCTCGGCACCGCCACCACCTGGTTTGTTATGACCACCGCTGCCTCGTGGATCCTGGCGAGCCTCTTCAGCCAGTCGAGCAGGTAGTTGATGCGCTGCTGCCTTGCCGCGAGCCACTCCCTCCCCTTGAACTCCGCCCTGTAGAGCGCGATTATCGAGTCTATCACGATGAGGCGCGCCCCACCCCTCAGCAGGGGGGCCAGGTTCTTCACCACGACCTCCTCCATCTCATCGACGTTGATCGGCCTGGCCACGTAGACCCTGGAGAGGGGGTCCTCCACGCCGAACCTCTGAGCTATCCTCTCCACGCGCTCAGGGCTGAACGTCCCCTCGGTGTCTATGTACACGACGTCGCCCCCCAACCCTCCCTTCGCCGGGGGTAGCTGGGCGGTCACCGCGAGCTGGTGGCAGAGCTGCGTCTTCCCGCTGCCGAACTCCCCCGCGAACTCGTAGATGTCGTAGACGACGAGCCCCCCGCCCAGCAGCTCGTCAAGCGCGCGCACACCCGTGGTCAGCACCTCCCTCCGGGCTAGAGCCTCCGCGTACTCCTTCCCCCTGTACACCCTCGCGCTCCACCCCAGCAGCTGCCTGGCGGCTCTGATCACCTTCACAGCCCTCTCGTAGTCAATCCCCGCGAGCTCCTCCAGCTCCTCCGGGTTGAAGGCCACGAGATCCTCCAGGTAACTGATGCCCGCGTTCTTCAGCCGTGCTATGGTGACGCGGCCTATACCCTCGACGCTCGCCAGCTCGTCAACACTCCTGCTCATCTCCTCACCCGCAGACAGGCTCCCCGTCCACAGTGCAGAGCTCCCTACCCTCCAGCTTCTCGCGCCTCACCCTCCTTGAGAAGTACCCCCACCTCTCGCTGAGCTCGGAGCCGTAGACGACCACGGGAACCCTGTAGACCGACGCCACGCGCGCCAGGATGTCCAGGGAGTAACTCACACCCTCCTCGGCGTGCACGGTGAAGCGCCCATCAAGGTCTTCGACCACTACAGCCCTCCTCTCCTCCTCGAGAGCCCGGGGCAGGTCGAACAGCAGGTACTCCAGGAAGTCCGCGTCGAGCAGGGGGGGCACCTGTAGTGCGCCTGCGAGCTTCAGCGCGGCGCCGCGCACGTGCGTGACCCCGGGGCTGAGGAGGATCTCTCTCCCGCAGATCCCAGCCCTCACGTAGAGCGGTGCCAGCAGAACCACTACGCTCTCGAGCCTCTTCTCGAGAACCGGGGCGAGCTCCCCGAATATCGCTGCCAGCTCCTCCCTGCGGAACACCTTGAGGTG
>JAJHRT010000069.1 GCA_020833575.1 Thermofilum sp.
CCTGGCGCAGAGGCCTGGCTGCGGGTGCTCCAGGTTCGGCTCCACGTACATGGTCCCGTTGCGCTTGACCAGGTACACCCCGCAGCCGGCGCCGCACATGTTGCACATGACTGGTATCTTCTCCTCCCCGCCGGCCTGCGCGGACTGGGGCTCCTGCTGGGGCTTCGGCGGCAGCTTGAGGACAGATACTGCGGCTGCGGCGGCTGTGAGGGCTAGGAATTCTCTCCTGCTTATGTCCATACCGAGATATTACTGACTATGAAGAAGGATAAAAATGCTTATGTATGCAGATCGATATTTCCAGGCAGAAATAACGCTCAGCTCTCGAGGGGGGCTCCGCGCCTTATCACCTTGATGACCTCCTCGGGCGTGACCTTCTCCTTGGGGACGTCGGCTATCTTCCTGCCGTGGTCGAGGACGACGATCCTGTCGGACACCTCGTAGACGTGGTAGATGTTGTGCGAGATGATGATGACGCTCACCCCCTGCTTCTTCACGTCGAGAACGTGGTCGAGCACCCTCCTGGTCTCCCTCACCGAGAGGGCGGCGGTCGGCTCGTCGAGGATGAGCAGCTTCGCCTTGAAGTGCATCGCCCTGCCTATCGCCACGCTCTGCCTCTCCCCCCCGCTCAGCTTCGCCACGCGCTCCGCGGGGCTCCTGATCCTCCTGAGCCCGATGTCCTGGAGCACCCGCCAAGCCTCCTCGGACATCCTCCGCTTGTCCAGGATGCTGAGGGGGCCCACCCTCCTCACGGGCTCCCTGCCGAGGAAGATGTTCCTCTCGATGCTCATCAGGTCTATCAGCGCGAGGTGCTGGTAGACGATCTCGACCCCCGCCTGCCTGGCCTCGTGGGGGTCTCTGAAAACGCGGGGCTGCCCCTCCCAGTAGATCTCGCCCGCGTCCGGCTGGTAGACGCCCGCGATGATCTTGACCAGGGTGCTCTTGCCGGCGCCGTTGTCGCCCACGAGGCCCACCACCTCCGCCCTGCCCACGTGGAAGTCCACGCCCTTGAGCGCCTCGACCCTGCCGAACCTCTTCACGATACCCCTCATCTCGAGCAGGTGGGTCACGCTAGCTCACCCCGGTGCCACGAACTTCTTCACCACGAAGTGGTTGATCACGGTGGCTATTATCAGCAGCACGCCTATGAACGCCTGGTACCAGTACGCGGGCGCCTTCGCCAGGACGAGCCCGACGCGGGTCATGGCGACGAGGAGGGCTCCGAGGAAGGTCCCGGCTATGCTCCCGTAGCCCCCGCTGAGCAGGCAGCCCCCCAGGACGGCGCTCGTGATGGCTTCGAGCTCAAGGCCTATGCCCAGGGTGGGGTCCACCACCCTGAAGCGGCTGAAGGCTATGAGGCCCGCCAGCCCGGCCAGCAGGGAGGATACCCCGAAGTTGAGCACCTTGACCTTGGGCACGCTGACACCCAGCTCCCTCGCGGTGGACGCGCTGCCGCCGACGGCGTAGGTCCAGTTCCCGTATGGGGTCCAGTCGAGGATGAAGGCGAAGATCAGGGTGAGGAGCAGGAGCCAGAGGGCGCTCGTCCTGAGCCCCTCCTCGTTCAGCGGGCCGTTGAGCCAGAAGGCGAGCCAGTGGTCGTGAGGCATCCTGACGGGGAAGCCCCCGGTCACCGCCAGCAGTATGCCCCTGATGAACATCATGAAGCCTAGCGACGTGATGAAGCTGGGGATCCCCGCCTTGAGGGTGATGTAGCCCATCGCCACCCCGATGGCGAAGGCCAAGGCGAGCATGACCAGCGATGCGAGCAGCATGTCCACGCCAGCCATCATCATGTAGGCTACGCCCATCGGCACGAGGGCGTAGATGCTCCCCACGGCCAGGTTGAACTCCCCGCTGATCATCAGGAAGGCTACGCCCACCGAGACCACCCCCAGCTCCCCAGCCAGGGTGAGGATGCTGTAGAGCGTCGGCAGCGTGGGGAACTTGTCGGGCACGAGTGCTACGAACACCAGGGCTATGCTGAAGAAGCTCACAGTAACCCCCAGCTCGGGGTGCTGCAGCAGAGCCGCGAGAAGCGGCTGCCCAGGTGCACGGCCCATAGGAGACACCGGAGAAAAAAGCATTTTAGTTTTAGCTTGCCAGGCGGAGCACCTCTTCACGCTCCACCCGTGGTGGCTATCTGCTTCTTGACGAGGTCCAGCTTGGCCTTGTCGATCACCGTCGGGCCTGTGGGCACGTGGGGCGGCGGCATGATGCCGTACTTCACGTACAGGTACATGAACACAACGGGCAGGAAGCCCTGCGCGTACGGCTGCTGGCTCACAGCAGCCTCGAGCTCACCGGCCTCGATGGCCTTCAGTATCGTCTCGTCGATATCGACTGTAAGCAGGCGCACCTTACCGGTGAGCTTCATCTCCCTGAGGATCTGGAGAGCCGGGTGGGCGCCGAGTGGGCCTAGCGTGAATATCGCCTCGGTGTCCGGGTGGGCGGTCAGGTAGCTTCTGAAGACCTCAGCCGCCTTGGTGGGGTCGGTGGTGATGTCCAGCTTCTCGACCACGGTGCCAGGGCAGGCCTTCAGCGCGTCAGCTATGCCCTTAGCCCTCGTCTCCAGGCCGACGTGGCCCACCTCGTGGATGCCCACGACAGCCCTCTTGGGGCATACGCCCTTGTCCACCAGGTACTTGGCTAGGTAGTAGCCCGCGTCGTACTCGTTCTGGCCGATGTACGTGATGTAGGGGATCCTCTCCTTCTCCGGCCTGGGGTCGGGGACGTTCACGGCGATGATCGGTATGCCGCGCGCGATCGCCCTCCTAGCCGGCTCGTCCAGCGCCTTGTAGTCGGTGATCGTCAGGATTATGCCGTTGGGGTTGGCAGCTATAGCGCTGTTGAGCAGGTCCACTAAAGCCGGGATGCTGAACTTCTCGGGCCCGGAGTAAACGACCTTCACGTTTAGCAGCTTGGCTGCGTCCTGGCTGCCCTTTATCACGGGGGCCCACCAGGGGTCAGCGGGCCCGCCGTGGGACACGTAGTAGAACGTGTACTCGGGGGCCGCGGGTGCTGTGGGGGCTGCGGGCGGCGCTCTGAAGGCCACGTAGCCGACTCCGACGCCCAGGAGGAGGCCGATGATGAGGCCGACGATTGCCAGCACTGCTGGGCTTATCCCTTTCTTCTGCTGCTGGCCCATGTTTTATCGCAAGCCCTCTGAACTAAAACTGTATATAAGCATGCGTGGCAAGGCATAAAAAGACAAGGTAATCACTTTCCCTGGCCTCCCTTATAACCTGCTTAAGCAGTGCTGGTACTCTAGTTCAAGTCTTACTACTTCCTTGCAGAGAAAAGACCGGTTGCTGCTGGAGGTGCGCTAGCCCTCCTGGGGCTCTATCTTCATCTTCGCGACGTGGAAGATCTCCGCTCCCACGTAGAGGAGGAGGCCTCCGAGCAGCATTATTATGCCTGCGATGAGGGCTGGTAGGAGCAGTATTGCTGCGGAGATGAGGGAGATCAGGCCGGCGGACCTGAACTTGCCCAGGCGGCAGAAGTGGTCGTGCGTCAGTATCGTGATCGCGGCGCCCGCGAAGGACATCACCGCGAAGAGTATCTGCTCGAGGTGCGAGAGCTTCAGGATGGGTGTGTGGAGGTACTCAAGGGTGGCCTTTAGGGCCCAGTAGATCCCGTAGACGACGGCTGTCAGCGAGCCTACTCTCACCATCACCTCCCCACCCCTGATTATGTTCCTTGCGGTCTCGGACCAGCTGGTCCACGCCGAGCTCTGGCTGGACATGCGCGCTCAGGACAGCCCAAGCCCGGCACACTTATTACGTTTACCCTTCTGTTCAGCTTGCGTTGTGCATGGGCGAGGGGGTTAGAGGCTGGAGGGAGAGAGCGCTGGTGGTGCTTGCCGGCAGCCTAGCGACAGCCCTGGCCGCGAGCCTCGCTGGGCTGGAGCTCGTCAAGGTGGTGGCGCTGACAGTCTTCCTTACGATGATCTACGCGACGCTCCTGCTCTGGAGCTACAGGCTCTCCTTCGCCCTCCTCGGGCTCTTCGCGCTGCTCAGCCTGGGCGTTGTGGACGTGAGAACGGTCGTGGAGCACGCGCACCTCGACGTGATCCTCTTCCTGGTGGCGATGATGATCCTCGTGGGCTACTTAGAGGAGAAGGGCTTCTTCGACTTCGTGGCGTGGAGGATTATCGGCTACGTCCGGGTCAGCTTCAAAGCGCTCTTCCTGGTCGTAGTGCTCCTCTCCGCGTTCCTCGCAGCGCTGATAGACGAGGTGACCTCGATCCTGATCATCACGTCCCTCGTGCTGAGGATATCGGATATCCTCGGAGTCTCCCCCTTCCCCATGATCCTCGCCTCGATCTTCGCGACGAACATCGGGAGCTCTATGACCGTCGTCGGCAATCCCGTGGGCGTCCTCCTGGCCTTCTCCGCGGGCCTGACCTTCACGGAGTTCCTCAGGTGGGCCACCCCCACCTCGCTGATGGCCGTCCTGCTCACAGCGGGCATCCTGCTGCGCCAGTTCAGGGGCTACATCGAGGAGGGCCAGGAGGCGCTGCTCAGGTCGTTGGAGAGGTGGGGGGAGGTTGAGGTGAGGCCACCGAGGGAGATCGCCAGGGACGGGCTGCTGTTCGCCTCTGTCATTCTGGCGCTGGCACTGCACCACCCCCTAGAGGAGGCGCTGGGGCTGGGGAAGAACTCCCTGCTGCTGGCGGTGCCCATGCTGGCCTCGGGCCTCATACTCCTGCTCGACCCCGAGAGGGGCTTCAGGGCTTTCGAGCACAGGGTGGAGTGGGGGACGCTGGTCTTCTTCCTCCTGCTCTTCGCCTCGGTGGGCACCCTCGAGTACGTGGGCCTGGTTGCCGACATGTCGCGCGCTCTCGCCTCAATGGCGGGCAGCAGCCTCGAGAGCATCCTGCTCGTGCTGACCCCCCTGGCAACGCTCATGAGCGCCTCGCTCGACAACGTCCTGGCGGTGGCAATCCTCGTCCCAGTAGTCCACGAGCTGGGAGCGGTGGGCCTCAACACCTACCCTCTGTGGTGGGCTATCCTGTTCACCGCGTGCTACTCTGCGAACTTCACCCCGGTGGGGAGCACTGCGAACATAGTCGCCGCGGGGATGCTGGAGCGGAGGGGCCTCAGGGTCAGCGTTCTCGAGTGGCTCAGGAGGAGCATTCCCACAACCGTCGCGTCGCTAGTGCTCGCACTGCTCCTGGTGTACCTCCAGGCCCCCCTGATGCCGTAGCACGGAAAACCTCTTCTCGCACCGTGAGTAGGGTTTCTCTTCGAGA
>JAJHRT010000012.1 GCA_020833575.1 Thermofilum sp.
CAACGGTGGCGCCCTTGTCCGGGTAGAAGGCCACGCTGCCGTCAGCGCCCGTGGTGCCGCTCACCAGGGTGACCATAGCCTTTGTCGTGCCCACAGCGCTCACGGTGACGGGCTGGTTGGGCAGCCCACTCCTGTCGCCGCGGAGGTTGGGGCCGGTGACGGAGATGCAGAAGCCCTCCATCGCGGCGGTGTAGACCACCTTGGCCGCACCGCTCCACAGC
Organism: Thermofilum sp.; assembly: GCA_020833575.1. Taxonomy (GTDB): domain Archaea; phylum Thermoproteota; class Thermoprotei; order Thermofilales; family Thermofilaceae; genus Thermofilum. The sequence continues at coordinate 222 of JAJHRT010000012.1, forward strand.
GTCAGGTTCCACGCAGCGCCGATCCACGCCTTAGGCCCGCGGAACGGGCCGACCCACTTGCCGCCGTAGAACTTGTACCAGTCTGGGCTCTGGCTGGTGTCGTTGTAGAACTCGTCCAGGGTCTTGTTGTACGGGCCGACGAAGTAGCCGTAGAGCGTCCCTATCCCGGTGATCGTGGTGTACGTGGGCGTGTCTGGGACGCCTGGCGTGCCGTAGGCCTTGCCCGCGAGGATAATGACGTTGGTGATGCTCGCTCCGAACCCAATGCCGCTCGGCCTGGCGATCTTCGGCATCCAGACGGCCACGGGTATGGTCGCCTTGCCGTCATTGCCGGTGACCGCGCTCCAGGCGTAGCTCATCGGGCCAGCCTTGCTGTACTCGCTGAGCCTGGTGACGTTCTTGTAGTAGTCTCCGTAGAGCTGCTTCTTCCAGTTGAGGGTGTCGTTCCTGATGAGCGTCACGTTGAGGCCTGGTATCAGGCCGGCGCCGGCCTTGCTCAGCGCGTAGACGTCGAGGTTGATGACCCAGGTGACGAGCTGCACCTTGATGCTCCACCTACCGCTGTACGGCGGTGCGCCGTAGAACCTGACGATCGGGTGCTCGACCGCTCCGCCCTTGTCGAGGAGCCAGGTGTAGTCGAGACTGTCCGTCCTCACGAGGCGGGACTTGCCCGTGGTCTCGTTGAAGAGGATCACCTGCGCCGCTATGACCTTGTTGTAGTCGAGCTCCTCGCTGGGCCTCGGCATCGTGAACGTGTAGTTGTAGACCATGGCGCCGCCGTACCAGACGATGAAGCTGTAGTTAGCGCCTGCGACGAAGAGGTGCGGGTACTTGCTGTTCTCCCAGTGCGTCCCGGTGAACTTGAACCTGGCCTCAGCGATGCCGTTGTTCCAAGGCCCAGCAGGCCCGGACTTCGTCGTGTTGAAGAGCCTGTAGTCCACGAGGATGTCAGGCCAGCAGAGGCAGCCGGGGCCTGCACCGCAGGCCAGGGTCACGTTGACCTGCGTGCCGTACGCGGTGTCGTTAAGCGCGACAACCACGGGTATCGTTCCGTTGCTGGTGGGCAGCTCCTTCAGCACGTTGCCAGCGTGGTCCACGGCCTCGAGCGTGAAGCTGAAGATCCACGTCGGCACGTCAATGGGGCCGATGCCGCAGGCAGGCTTCACGCCCGCGATCAGCGAGGTGAGGTCCCACCTGCCTACCAGCAGGCCAGCGTCCTGCGGCCTGATGTACGGCGTGCTCGCGTTGGTGCGCAGCTCGAGGACCACCTTGGAGCCCTCAGCGACCACCAGTGGCACCTTGGTGAAGGTCACCGTGCCGTTGCAGCCGCTTATCTTCTCCTCGTAGTACATCCTGGTGTCCTTCTTGTAATAGGTGAGCGTGGCGCTGATGTTGACGAGCGGCTCCCTCACGTCCCACGGGGTGATGCGGAAGGTGATGTCGCCCACTGGGAACACGTAGGTTGCCTGGCTCACGTTAGCGATGTTACCCGTGACCACGAGCGGGCTGGGGCCGCTCACGGGGTCCATCAGCACGCCCTTGAAGGCGAGCTTGACCGTGAAGGAGCCTCCGGGCACCTTGCCGATGAACGTGGTGCCGTTCCTGCCGAGGCCGGCGGGGCCGAGGAGCACGGGCGTGCCTCCTTCGGGCGGCGTGTAGAAGAGTATGAGCGAGGCGTTGGGGTCGTCAAGGCTCGTGATCGGCCTGTTGCAGAGGTCGAGGACAAGTATGTTCACGTTGTAGACCTTGGCGATGATGTTGAAGGACTGGGTTGGGCAGCCCGCGATCCTGGGTATGAGCGCGATCGTGTTCGCGTCAGGCGTCACGTCAACGAAGTTCTCGGTGCCGGGCAGCGCGTAGAACACCCTCACCCTGTAGGTGTAGTAGGTCTTGTTGCTGAGGAGCAGGTCAAAGGGTATGGGCAGGTAGCCTGGGCTCTGGCCCCTCCTGACGATTATCGGGGTGCCCTCCCTTGTGCTGCCTCCAGCGAGGATTGTGAACGGTGGCAGGGCGACGTAGCCGGCGCCGTCAGTGTAGGTGTTGATGGGGTCGTAGCCGGGCGCCTCGAGCACCACTATGGCGCCTTCAAGAGGCTGCACCGCGGTCATGCCGCTGTCCTTAACCCTGATCTGCAGCTTGACGACACCCACCTTGATCGTGAAGTTGTAGATACCGCCGCTGACGCTGCTGTTGAAGAATGTGAAGCCCGCCTCGGTTATGCTCGGCGGCACCGCGGTGGTGTTGAAGGCTGTGCTGAACACCTGTATCCCGTTGATCTCGGCGGCGAGCGTCAGCTTCTCCTTGTAGAAGAGGCTGATGTTAGGCAGCCAGAACGTGAACATTCCTCCAACCTCTAAGCCCTCCTCAGGCGCCGTACCGTTCCTCGGGTCCACCTTGCCTACTCTCAGCTTGCCGAGCGTTGGGGTGGCGAACTCCACGTTGATCGGCGGCCACTCCCAGCCTGTCAGCTTGTTACCGCATGGGTCCTGGACGGTCACCACGGCGACGAAGGTGTAAGCGCGGTCATCGAGCGTGTACCTGTGCTGCGTAGTCGCACCAGAGACTGGGGGGAGGGTGGTGGTTGTCCCGCCGGGGATGAGCTCCTCCACGGTTATTGTGAGCTGGTCCGCAGTTGGGTCGTAGGACAGGGTGACGTTCTCTCTGCCGACCAGCACCTTGAGCGCCTGGCCGCCTCCAGCGTTAATCAGCCAGCTGACCTCCTTGTAGAGGGTTACGTTCCACTGCTTGTCGATGTGGAAGCACGCGGGCATATGCGGCAGGGCTGAGATGCTAACCTCGACGGTGGGCGCGATGAAGAACTTCTTCGACTTCGCGCTGCTGTCAGCCTCGCTGGAGAAGATCGGGGCGCCCTCCCTCCTGTAGAGCCACACTTCGAAGTACGCTATGTCCTCCCTACCGCTCTCAGGGTCTTCGAAATACAGCGGCTGGTCGGAGCCCGCGACGTTGGTTATCGCCCGGAAGGTGAAGTTCCAGAGGTAGTTGAGGGTTAGAGTGCTGTTGAGCGTGTTGGCAAAATCTGTCGGGTCAGTGAACTTCTGGGAGTAAGCGAGGAAGGTTCTACCGTACGCCTTCCAGAACACTGAGATGTTGTAGGTGCCGGAGGTGGGCTCAACTATCACCCCGCCGGGCTGCGCGATTGTTAGCCGGATCCTGCCGTTGCTGTCGGTCTTGCCAACGGCGTAGGCCATAAGGCAGTTGGCTCCTGGGGCAGTCTCGTTGAAGACCACGACTATGACGTCCTGGTTGGCGAACGCCGTGCCATCGAACATCTGAAGGTCGAAGTAGACCGCCTTGGCGGGGAAACCTGGCGCTGCGAGCGCGGTGCTCGCGATCGCGAGCACCGCGGCCACTAGGGCTGCAGCCAGTAGGGTGTACTTCCTACTCATACTTCTTCAACACCCCCCTTTTCGGGGTCGGCGCTGGGAGGCCTTGGAGGGTATTTATGGGTAAGTTTCTCCATGAATTAGAACTAGGCTTCTGACGTACTATTGTCCGTCTGCAGGCGAAGGGCTCCCAGCATGGCTGCGAGCGGCTTTTTAGGCCTCGCCGGCAACGGTGGGGTGGTGGCTCTTATGAGGGTGCTGGCGTTCGGGGATGTGCACGCGCCGGAGTACCTGCCGCTGCTGAGCAGGTCGCTGCGCTCGCTGGAGCTGCGCGGGGTTGAGCTCGTGCTGGTTGCTGGCGACGTGGTGGCGAAGGGGGGCTGGAGGGCTTGCGGGGGCGTGGCGGGGCTGCTGGGGGAGCTGCTCCCCGGCGTCCCCGTGGTGGCGGTATTCGGGAATGAGGACTACGCGGAGGTCAGGGGGAGGATGCGCGAGGCTTGCAGCGCGTTCACCTGGCTGGACGACGAGGCTGTGGAGCTCGAGCTTCCCAGCGGCAGGGTCGTGGTGGTCGGGACCACCGGCGCGCTGGATAGGCCGACGAGGTGGCAGGAGCGCCACGTGCCCGGTGTGAGGGAGGTGTACAGGGCGAGGCTGGAGAGGGTTGAGCAGCTGCTGAGGGCGCACGCCGGGAGGGGGCTGACGGTCCTCCTCACGCACTACCCGCCCCGCTGCAGGACGCTGGAGGGTGAGAGGGAGGAGTACTGGCCCGAGATGTCCTCCACGGGGCTGCGCAGCCTGGTGGAGCGCTACCAGCCTGACGCGGTGGTGCACGGGCACCTCCACATGAGCAGGGTGCACAGGGACTTCATCGGGTCCACGCCTGTCTACAACGTCTCGCTGCCGGCCGTTGGCGGCGCCACCCTGCTGGAGCTGCAGCGGAGGGGTCTGCTGGGCTTCCTCCAGCCCTAGAATAACACCGTTATTCTCCACTATAACATTGTTACGTTTCACAGAAACCTTGTTGCGCTCACCTGTAGAACAGCGTTATGCTTGAGTATAACAATGTTTTGCTTGCAGTGGAACAACGTTATACATCAGTCCTGCGGGGGATCCTCTTCACATGTCCGCAAGCGAGCCTCCTCATCACCACGTGCACACCGAGGCTCTAAATAAAAACCCCTCACCGCCGCGTTGCTCATGACCTGCAGGACCCTCAAGGCGTTCGTGGGGGTTCGAGCCGGCAAAGCCGGGAGGCGGGGAAGTGCTCTGCAGGTCAGCAATCGAGTACGCTTCTTCATGTTTCTCGTGCGAGCTGCTTCATCATCCGTGCTCTACACCGCGGAGGGTTTAAAAGCGTTAGCGCGCGGCGGGTAGTGGCTGTGAGTGCCCGGTTTTCGGTTCAGGCGTTGAAGCTGCTCACGGAGGTTGACCGGAGGATACTGACCGCCGTGGAGAGGGGGATGATCAACCACGAGTACGTCCCCGCGGAGCTTGTGGCTTCCATCGCGAAGCTGGACCTGGAGCTCGTGGAGAAGAGGCTTAAGAGGTTGAACAAGCTCGGCCTCGTGCAGAGGTCGGCTGGGGGTGCGAGGGGGTACGTGCTGACCAGCCGGGGGTACGACTGCCTGGCCTTCTACGTGCTGGCGCGGAGGGGTGTCCTTGAGGCGCTCAGCCAGAGCCCTGTGGGTGAGGGGAAGGAGTCCGAGGTGTACCTGGGCGTCACGCCCGGCGGCAGGCTGGTGGCGGTCAAGGTGCACAGGGTGGGTAGGACGAGCTTCCGGGGGACGAAGAGGGTGAGGGTGTACGTCGCGGATAAGAGGCACACGTCGTGGCTCTACCAGTCGAGGCTCGCCGCCAGGAGCGAGTTCGAGGCGCTCAGCATCCTCTGGAAGGCTGGGGTCGCCGTGCCGGAGCCGCTGGACTGGAACCGCCACGTCGTGGTTACCGGGTACGTGGAGGGGGTGGAGCTGTCGGAGGTCCCGGAGCTCGAGGACCCGAGGGGGGTGCTGGACCGGGTGCTCGCGGAGGTCGAGAAGGCCTTCAAGGCGGGGGTGGTGCACGGGGATTTGAGCGAGTACAACGTGCTGGTCACCGAGGGGGAGGGGGTGGTGCTGATCGACTGGCCGCAGTGGTTCTCCTCGGCGCACCCCCAGGCGGAGCTGTACCTCCGGAGGGATGTCGAGAACGTCGCCTCGTTCTTCAGGCGGAAGTACGGCGTGGAGGTGAACCCCAGGGGCCTCGCGGAAGAGTTTTTAAGGAGGGTGAGGGGGTGACGCTGGGAAGGGCTCCGGTGGCCTTCAGAAGGGTTCTAGGGCTCGACATACTGCCTGGCTCCTCCGCCGAGGCTGGTGAGCCTCTCTACGCCTGCGCGGTGGTCTCCGACGGCAAGGTCGTGGAGCGCATAGAGAGGGTCCGCTGGAGCGAGATCGCCTCCCTGGCCGCGAGGCACGGCGTTGACGCTATAGCGCTCGACAATGTGCGCGAGCTAGGCGGCGAGGTCGAGATCGCGGCGCTCATGCGGAGCCTGCCGGCTGGTGTGAGGCTGGTGGAGGTCACCAGGGTGGCGGGGGAGCAGCTGAGCGTGGAGGCTCTCTGCGCGATCACCGGCTTGTGCAGCGGGAAGCCCTCGCCTCTGGAGACAGCTGAGCTCGCGGCAATCCTCGCGTACCAGGGGGTGGGCTCCGAGGTCCTGGTGTTCGAGGAGGAGACCGTGATCACGGTGGGGAGGGGCAGGGTGCCTGGCCAGGGCGGTATGAGCCAGGAGCGGTACAGGAGGGGTATCGAGCTCCTGGTGAGGAGGAAGGTGGCCGAGATCAGGGAGGCCCTCGAGAGGGCTAAGCTCGACTACGACCTCTTCGTGAGGAAGTCGGGGGAGGGGTACGCAGGGGCCACCTTCGTCGTGTACGCCCCGAGGGAGGCCCTCGCAGGCATCGTGCGCCAGGAGAGGGGGCACGACCTCTTCGTGGAGATAGAGCCCGTGAGGAGGGAGAAGCTGGAGTACAGGGCCCTCGGGGCCAGGGCGAGGGAGCCCTCGAGGCCGGCGCGGAGCCTCATAGTGGGGGTGGACCCTGGGATGACCACGGGGGTTGCGGCTCTCAACCTCAGGGGGGAGGTGGTAGCCCTCTTCTCGAGGAGGCTGCTCGGCAGGGGGCAGCTCACCAGGATGCTCTACGACCTCGGCTACCCGGCTGTCATCGCCACCGATGTGGAGCCACCGCCCTCCTACGTGAGGAAGCTCGCCGCCTCTCTGGGCGCAGTGCTCTTCGTCCCGCCGAGACCCCTCTCCGTCGAGGAGAAGCGCCGCCTGGCAGAGGAGGCTTTGAGCGGCTCCGGCTACAGGGTCAGGGATAGCCACCAGCGCGACGCCCTGGCTGCAGCGTACAAGGCGTACCTCTCTTTCAAGGATAAGATGGAGGAGGTCGAGCGCGAGGCGGAGAGGCGGGGGCTCCCCATACCCCTGGAGGAGGCGAAGCTGCTGGTCATACGGGGGGAGCCTGTGGCCAGCGCGGTGGTCAAGGTCGCGCGGAGGCACTTCGGCATCGAGCCCAGGGCGGCCCAGCAGCCGCTGCCCGCTGGGCAGGAGGAGAGGCCGGGTGCTTCCCTAGCGCCCATCGTGGAGCAGCTGCTTTCGGAGAACTACGCCCTGCGCAGGGAGCTGAGGGAGCTCAGGGAGGAGCTCGAGGAGAAGGTATCAGCGCTGCACAGGCTGCTCAGGGTCCGCGGCTCGGCGCCGAGCAGCGAGGTCGTCAGGCTCGAGGCCAGGCTGGAGAGCGCTAGCCGTGAGCTAGAGCGCGTCAGGAGGGAGTACGAGGGGCTCCAGAGGGAGTACGCCCGCGCTGTCTACGAGCTCACAGGGCTTGTCACGGGCAGGAGGTGCGCCGCCCTGAAGCTCTCGTCCGCGCTCAGGCTGCTGGACCAGGGGCTCCTCAGGCCTACCGCTCTCGCAGACCCCCTGATCTACGTGGATAAGGACCTACCGCTGGAACTGCTGCGCGACGCGCTGCTGAAGCTCAAGGACCCCGCGAGGCCCATGGTCGTCGTGGTTAAGGGGGCGGCGAGCAGCCTCTCCGAGGCTCTGCCACTGGGCGTCGTCCCAGTGCCCCTCGACATGCTTCGCTCCGCGGTCGAGTGGGGGGACTTCCTCTTCCTGGATAGGGAGGAGCTCGAGGACTCCCTGAGGGTGGCCTGCCCCGCTGGTGAGGCTGAGAGGGTAAAGAAGGCCTTCGAAGAGTACAGGCGCCGCAGGGCTGCCGAGCTCTTCAGAAGAGCGTGACCTCGCCTCTCAGTATCCTCTCCCAGAGCGTGTTGATCCTGTCCAGGTGGTCCGCCAGCACCTCCTCAGCCTTGTGGCGCACGCGGGCTATGACCTCTTCGGGGGCGTTGAGGCCTATGTAAGCCAGGAGCGGCTCGTTGATGGGCCTGCCGATCTGGCTGATTATCTTCACGTAGGCTTCCTCGATCCTGTCGAGCTGCACTATGTCGCGGGCCGCGTTGAAGGCCACCACGTTGTAGAGCTTGCCGACGTGGCTCACCGGGTTCTTCCCGGCTGTAGCCTCCATCGACATGGGCCTGAAGGGCGTGATGAGCCCGTTAGCCCTGTTACCCCTGCCGGTGGCGCCGTCATCGCCGTGCTCGGCAGAGGTCCCGGTGACGACGAGGTACACCCCTCCCTTATCACCCCTGGAGGGGTCGTCCCCGGTGTTCACGTACACTTCGACCTTCATGTCCGTGAGCTCCCGTGCCTTCTCGAGTACCAGCTTCCTTATGCTCTCCTTGACCTCCAGGTACTCCGCCGTGTTCCTCACGTGCCTGGAGACGATCGCCGCGGCGATGGTGAGCCTGATCACATCGCCCCTCCTGACGCCCATCACCTTGATGTCCTCGCCTATCGCCGGGTAGTCCTGCTTCACCCTCTCCGAGTTTAGAAGCCTCTCGGTCTCGAGGACTAGCCTCTCCGTGGTGGAGAGGGGCGCGTACCCGATGCCCATCGACGTGTCGTTCGCGCCGGGGTAGGCGCCCCCTCTGGAGAAGATGTCGACGAGGTCCACGGACCCCTTCCCGATCCTGTAGTCTATCATCACGTGCTCGTCTGGGTTCAGGTAGCGGAAGTTTGAGGAGAGCCACTTCTTCGCAGCCCTTAGGATGAGAGGGCCTATGGGCACGCCGACCCTGCTGCCATCGCTCTCCACAACCTCCGTCGTGGCCCTGCCAGAGACCAGGATGTATATGGGCTGCAGGACCTCGCCTCCCCCGAAGCGCGGTGCTGACTGCCCTCCAACCACTAGCACCTTGTCCAGGTTGTGATGCAGTATGCGGCCGAACTTCTCAAGGTAGTATCGGCAGAGCTCCCGGCTGGCGGCCTCCGCTATCGCGTCGGCGATGTAGTCGGGGTGGCCGACCCCCTTCCTCTCCACTATCTCCACGGGGTACTTCTCCGGAGACGGGTAGCCCACCTTCTCAACGACTATCTCCCTGGGCATCGAGAGCAACTCCGCGCAGCCCTGAACTTTTATTATTTACCCCCCATTACCGGCAGTAATAGCACAGCTGCACAGCTTTCCAAAGCTGCCAGGGGGTGAAGACAGCTGGCGAGGGGGCTAGTCCGCCTCCTGCCCCTCCTGGCCCTGCTGGGCTGGAGCTGCCTCCTGCTGCTCGAAGAATGTTACCTTGCTGAGGTCGAGTGATACGTAGAGGAGGTTGCTGCCCCTGATGAAGACCGTCCCTATGTTGGCTAGCACTTTGCTCGTCTCGCTAACCTCCTTCGCCTCCTCCAGGATTATGTTCATCGAGTAGTCCAGAAACTTCAGCCTGCCTATGTACTCGGAGCCGTCCTTCAGCTTCACCAGCACGTTCCTACCGTTAGCCCTGCGGATGTAGTCGAGAGGGGCCATGCGCGCGGCTACGCTAGACCTTGGGGGCGGCGTGGTCACAAGCTAGCGACCCATCCTGCGGTTTATATGCTTTCGCCGCTCCGCCGACCGCAACAGATATCGTGAAGGCCCCTCTTTATCAAGCGATGGGTAGGAAGGCTCTGCGGTGCGCCGTGTGCGGCAGCCCAGACGTCGTGGCGAAGATAGAGGGCAAGTACTACTGCTTCAAGTGCGGCTCCGCGCTGATCCTCGAGAACTCCAAGAAAATGCTGCAGGAGCTGAAGAGGAAGTACCTGGAGTCTAGCGCCTAGTCACCGCCCTTGTGGCGGGTAGCCTCGTGCCTCTTCTTCAGCAACCTTTCGCGCTGCTTCCTCTTCCACTTGTAGTGGTGCGTGTACCTGAGCTTCAGCGCCAGGAGCCCTCTCGCCCGCCGCCCGGCCATGGTCTTGCCCTTGAACACCCTCGAGGGGTCGGGCTTCACGCGCACTTCCTTTGGCAGCGCCGGCTCGGGGGGCTCTGCGCCTTGCTCCAGCGCTTTCTTCAGCTCTACCAGGTACTGGCGGAGCCTCTCGACGTTCTCCTCGTGCACGCTCTTGCGCCGCTCGTCCACGTATACCCCGAGCAGCCTAGCCTCCCTGACCGTGAGACCAACTGCCTTGACCTCGCCCACGCTAAAGCCCCTAGCCTCCCTCGTAGTTCGGGGTGGCAGACCACCCTGTGACCGCAGCAGGGGGACCTTGGCAACCGCTTCCGGCGGCTCGACGGAGGAAGTAACCTCTCCCATGGCAGCCTGCCCCTCAGGCTATACGGTGGTTTAAAAGCTTCACGCGCAGCAGCCGAGGGGGCTTCGATCCGCTGCAAGCGATCGTTCTCGAGCTAATGGGCAGGGAGCGGGCTATATGCTCTTGATCAGCTTCCGCGCGCGCTGCACGAGCACACCTACGACGACAAGCCCTCCTATGGTGCCTAGCACGACCCCTAGCGACGCCGCCGACGAGGCTGAGGCAAGGTCATAGTCCTCCAGAGCCCTCTTCGCGAACCACACTGTGAGGAGAGAGGCGAGGGAGACCCCGAGGAAAGCTATGGCCATGTACGTGTGAGGACCTATGCTGCCGGAGAACTTCATTATGTAAACGGGGGGTATGAAGACCACTGCTAGATTCACCAGAAGGGCTTTCGTCAGCAGGCTTACAGCCCTGCGGATCGTTTCCTCTCTTTTGACGAACATGGAGTTTCTCACCGAGCGGCGCAGATTCCTCCCAGGTATTTATGCCGAGCGTGTGCTGGATGCCGCGGAGGAGGAATCGCTGTCCATCAGGTTATGAGGGAAGAGACGAGACCAGGACGAGCAAGCCCGCTCCAGCGCCGAAAAAGGCTACCACCTCCTTGGAGCGACCAGGCTTCGCCCTCGCTAGTGCAAGCTTCGCGAGAGTAGCTAACAGCACCAGGCCTACGAGGAAGGCGCGGTCCTCGCCTAGCGTTGGCGCGAATAGCGCAGCGAGGAGGAGCCCTGAGGGGTGCAGGGGGGTTACCGCGAGAACGGGTAGCGCAGAGGTGGCAAGCTTCACGGCAGCACGCTGGTGAAGGGCAGCTGCCACCGAGAGGACGAGGGGTAATAGAACCGAGACCATGCTCACCTCGAGCCTCGGAGGTGGCTGGGGAAGCTTCAGCTGCAACGTGGGGTACAGAGGCAGGGCCGCGAAGCCAGCCACTAGCGGCAGCAGCACCGGGAGGACCCCCACCTCGCAGTCCCCGCTCCTCCAGGAGACCTGCGTCCAGAGGCTGCGGGCTAGCGCTGCCACGTAGGAGACCAGGAGGAAGGGGGTGAGCTCGGGCGTGCCCAAGCCAAGCAGCGAGGCTGCTTCCCTAGCGATCCTGAGGGAGAGAGTGTGCACAAGCGCTATGCTCAGGCTGGCTCCATACCCTTCTGTGACGGCGGTTGTGCTGAGAACCAGGGGCAGGAGAGCTATATATGCCAACATGTACTGCGGAAAGGCAGGTCCCGCGAACGTGAAGAAGACGAGGACCAGCACTAGAGTGGCTGCGGCAACCTGAAGCATGGCGCTCTCCCCTGAAGCTTCCACCCGCCTGCGCTGGAAGAAGCTCATGAGGATCATGTAGGATGCGGACCCCAGAGCTGCACCTAGCAGAAGGCCGTTGGGTGGCAGCGGTAGAAGAAGGTAGGTGATGAGGGAGAACGACGTGTGCAGAGGGGATGCGAGGACTGCGGAGAGCAGCACCACATGGGCCACCCACCGCTCAGCTTGGCCCAGCCTGCTGAGCACGAGCGCTGCTGCGAAGCCCGAGATAAAACCCAGGAAGCTCCAGAGCAGGCTCGCGGAGGAAAGCGCGTCGAGCAGCCTGCCCGCGTAGTACCTCTGGTCAGCACCCGAGAGAAGGAAGTCCGCAGGCGGGGTCGCGAAGAGCAGTAGGGCCGCAAAGAAGACCGCCAGGGAGGAGAGGGCGGAGACCAGGTAGAAGGAGCTGCCCAGCCTGTCGAGGAGGTCTCGTGCGAACAACGAGCCCAGAGAGCCGCTCCTTACGCTCTCGAGGAGGAGGCTAGAAGCGGCTATCAGGGCTGGAGAGGAGGCTAAAGCTGAGAGCGAGGCTCCTAGGACCGCTGACGAGGGTCTTCTCCCCCTGAGCTTAGCGAGCGCAGCCAAGGTTGCCAGGAGCGGCAGCGATACGAGAGTCAGGGGTAGGCTCAGCGCGTCCTCTCCGGAGAACACCAGGACTACGGTCCCAGCTGTCAGTACCGCGGAACCCAAGTTGAGCAGCTTTTCACTCCTTGTAAAGCAGCTCATTCGAAGGTCCCTTCGCGAACCCGCAGCTGTTCGAGGCTAACTTGCCCTCCAGAGCGGCAAGCACAGGGCATCCCGCTCCGCCGGACTTGCACCAGTTCAGGTACCTGTCGCTCAGCGTCTTCCAGTTGTCCGGCCCCATCAGCACGCACCTGTAGCCGGTAGCAGTGAGCTTGTAAAAGATGCACTCCTGCCCCTCAGACGGCACGTTCCACCTCCCCACCACCCCCGGTATTTACTCGTGACGTTCAGGTACTACGCCTCGCTCTCTTCCAGTTCGCTCTGGTGGGCGTACCAGGCGGGAAAAAGAGATAGATACTCTCATATACCTTAGCAGGGTACTTTCGAGGGCATAATGGCTTCAGCTGGAGTGTGTCCTGGGCTCTACAGGGTTGGGAACAAGTTCTACTGCAGGTACGCGAAGGACGCGGAGGTGGATCCCGCCTTCATGCCCTGCGTGATGGACTACTGGAACTGCGAGTTCTACAAGCGGTGGAAGGCAGAGGAGGAGAGGAAAAAGCAGGCTCCTGAGAGTGTGGCCGCTCCTAAACCCGAGGAAGCCGCAGTGGTGAAAGTGGAGGCTCCGCGCCCTCAGCTCGCCGTGCTGCTCCCGCCACTTCAGCCCACCCCGCCTCCATCGGCTGACGAGGTTGAGGAGCTCATCCAGAGGGCTGTGGAGCTCGGAAGGCTCTGGGAATCCTACGAGCGCGAGGCTAGGGCTGTGATCGATGCTTGGGAAGAGGTGAGGGCTAGGCTGCGGAGGGAGATACAGAGCCTCGAGAAGTCCATAGACGCGTATGCCGCCGAGCTCGAGAGGCTCGAGCTTAAGGCCAAGGTGGGCATGATGCCGAAGGAGGAGTTCGAGGAGATAAAAGCCAGCATAGACGCCGAGCTCTCGAAGAGGGTTAGCTTGAGGGACCAGCTCGAGAAAAGGCTTAGCGAGCTCGACCGGGTGGTGCTGCCGCACTTCAAAAGGATTAAGGCCGCTGAGGCTAAGCCCGAGATAGCTAAGCTGAGGCTGGCGCTGGCGAAGCTGGACCAGAAGCTGAAGAGCGGCGAGATCTCCAAGGAGGTCTACGAGCGGCTTAGGAGCGAGCTCGAGGATAGGATAAGGCGCCTTGAGAGGATTAGGGAGGAGGTTGAGGAGTGATGTCCCTCGTGGAGCGCGCAAACGCGGTAAAGGAGCTCTTCGAGCAGGTGGACAGGCTGTGGGAGAGCTACGTAGCAGAGGTTAGGAGGTCTCTGAGGGAGTGGGAGCGGCTGCGCCCGCTCCTCGCGGAGAGGCTCAGCGTCCTCAAATCCGTGATCGCCTCCAACCTTGAGGAAATGCAGGAGCTGAGCCTTAAGCTGGAGCTGGGCCTTGTGGACGAGGCAAAGGCCAAGCGGAGGCTGGAGGAGCTCAACGCGGAGACCCCCAGGCTCGTGCGCGAGCTGGAGGAGCTGTGGGTACTTACGGAGAGGATAGTGAGGGATTCTATCTTGCACATGAGGAGAGCGGGGATGCCAATCGATGTCAGCGAGGAGGACATAGCGGGCAAGGAGAAGGAGGTTGAGGAGTGCTTCAAAGCCTCCATTATATCCAAGGAGGCCTTTGAGAAGTTGAAGGAGATACTCGCAGAGCAGCTAGCCGCGCTTAAGCCTCCTTCTCCTGATTAGGAGCCTTACCTTACCCTCCCCAGCCTTCTCTACCTTCAGCGAGCTTAGTGAGACCTTGCCCCTGGTCTCGGCGACCCGGGCCATCCTCCTAACCAGCTGCGAGAAGTGCTCCCGGCAGAGCATTAGCTGACGCCCCTGTAAGTCGATTATCACCTCTGACGCGTTCTCGCAGCTCTCCCACATGCAAAGGTGGGTACTGTTAGACACGCCCTCTGCAGCGTTAAAGGGGGGTAGAAAAACTGTGCTCTCCCCGGGAGAAACTCTTTTCTAATCCTCCCCCTCACACCACCTCTGATGAGTGCGCAGGCTTCTGCGGGCTGGAAGATAGAGGTTGTCGAGATGGTGATACCCCCGAAGGCGAACATAATTGTGGGGCAGACGCACTTCATCAAGTCTGTAGAGGACATTGCGGAAGCCGTCGTGAACAGCGTGCCCGGGGTTAAGTTCGGCCTCGCCTTCAACGAGGCCTCAGGGGACAGGCTGATCAGGTTCGACGGCAACGACGAGGAGCTCGTGAGGGCAGCGATCGAGAACGCCCGCAGGATAGGCGCGGGGCACGTCTTCGTGTTGCTCATCAGGGATGCCTGGCCCATAAACGTGCTGAACCAGCTCAAAGCGGTCCCGGAGGTGGCTCGCATATTCTGCGCGACGGCGAACCCCCTCCAGGTGGTAGTCATAGAGACAAACCAGGGTAGGGGCGTGCTCGGCGTGGTGGACGGCTTCACAGTGGTCGGCATCGAGGGGGAGGAGGACAAGAGGAAGCGCGTGGAGTTCCTCCGGAGAATAGGCTACAAGCGGGCTTAGGGCTCAGAGCCAAAAGGGATTTTTCTTCCCCTGCTACCTACCGTGGCAAGCGGTGCGTGTGCTTGGCATCGCACGAGGGATCGCTAGAGCTCAAGCAGGTAATCGTGATCAGGAGGGACTTGGACATGGGCAAGGGCAAGATGGTGGCCCAGGGCGCGCATGCCTCGCTTAGCGCCTTCCTCAAGGCCTGGAGAACCAGGAGGGAGTGGGCAGTTGAGTGGCTGCGCAGCGGCCAGAAGAAGGTCGTCGTGAGGGTTGACAGCCTCGAGGAGCTCGTGGAGGTGTACAGGAAGGCGCGCTCCCTAGGGCTCCCAGTGTCGGTGGTTCGGGACAAGGGGCTCACGCAGGTGCCGCCCGGGACTGTGACCGCGATCGGCATAGGTCCTGCGCCCGCAGACCTAGTCGACAAGGTCACGGGACACCTGAAGCTGCTTTAGGGGGTGCGGCCTTGTGCCCAGGAGGTCGAGGGTTGAGCTGGACCTGCTGCTGGGCATGGAGTACTACGGCTTGGACCTCGACGGTTGTGGCGGCGTTATCAGGAAGAACCTGGAGGACTTCCTCGTGTTCGAGATCAGCATCGACGGCTCCGTGGCCTCCCCTAGCTGCCCTGAGAACCGCGGTGCTGGAGAGTACACGTGGCTGGTTCTCGAGAAGAGGAAAGTAGACACGGTGACCGCGCTAAGGCTTGTCGAGAGACACTTCGGGCTGCCGCGGAGCAGCCTCGGCGTCGCAGGGTTGAAGGACACGGCCGCTATCACGTACCAGTATATTTCCTTGAGGCACGAGGTCTCGGAGACGCAGCTAGAGGAGTTTAACGCGAGGCATAAGCGCGTTAAGCTGCACTGTCCGATCCGGAGACCCTTCCACCTGCGGCCCGGCATGCTCCTGGGCAACCGCTTCGTAGTGGTGGTGCGAGAGGTGGGGAAGCCGGAGGTCGCGGTGGAAGCCGTGAGACTAGTCCAGGAGCTCGGGGGGGTGCCCAACTACTACGGGTACCAGAGGTTTGGCAGCATCAGGCCTGTGACGCACATCGTCGGCAAGCTCATTCTCCAGGGCGACTTCAAGAGGGCGGCCGAGGAGATGCTGCTGAGGGTATTTGAGGGCGAGTCGCCGCGGGCCAAGCAAGCGCGCACCCTCCTGGCAGAGACAGGCGACTACTCGCGGGTCCTGGAGATTTTCCCCAGAAACATGCACAACGAGAGAGTCTTGATAGCCTACCTGGCCAAGCACCCCGGTGACTACGTAGGTGCCTTCAGGAAGCTATCGCCGTATGTAAGGAAGCTGCTCATAGGGGCGTACCAGGCCTACCTGTTCAACAGGCTGCTCAGCAAGCGGATAGAGGAGGGGCTGCCCTTCACGGAGGCTGTCCCAGGAGACGTCGTGGGGATTTACTCGGAGAGGAAGGCCCACGAGCCGGCGGGAGTTCTCATAGTTAACAGCGCTATCGTCGACAAGGTTAACCGGTGGATAAGGCAGGGCAGGGCCGCGCTCCTGCTACCGATCTTCGGCTACAACACGCCGCTGCTCCCGGGCAAGCCGGGGGAGCTCGAGCTCGAGGTTCTGAGAGAGGAGGGGTTGGATCTCGAGGCCTTCAAGCTGAAGAGCATCCCAGAGGCTTCCTCCGCGGGCACCTACAGGCCGGCAGCGCTCAGACCCCTGGAGATAAGCATTAAGGTGGAGGACTCGATAGTGCTCCTGACCTTCACCCTGCGAAAGGGGATGTACGCGACTACGCTGCTCCGCGAGATAGTGAAGCCCGAGGATCCTCCCCGCCAAGGCTTCTAAAGGGGAAGCGATAAAAAGCAAGCACGGTATCTTACTCTCTCTATATTGGCTGGTCTGCTAGGAGGTGCTCGAGTTTGCCGGTAGTCCCGGAGGAGCATCTCTCGGAGGTTCGCGAGGAGCTGATCAAGGCCAGGAGGCTAGGGCACCGTAGGCTACTGGTCGTCATGAGCGATGATGACTCGAGGCTGGTATCGGCCACGCTCGACTTCCTGCTGGAGGTCAGAGACTTGATCGCAGAAGAGAACCTGCTCTACACCTTCCACGCGTTCTACTCGGACGGGGCTATGAGGAGGGAGATCTTCGCAAGGGGTGCTCCCAAGAACGTTGAGGTAGACTACGTGTCCTACCACGAGCTCGACAAAATCCTTGGGAGAACTTACGGCGCGTGTGTTGCAGACCTCGTTAACAACCTGGAGCCGAATGACCTCGGGAGGATAATGGGTGTCGTGAGGGGAGGGG
>JAJHRT010000071.1 GCA_020833575.1 Thermofilum sp.
CGCTGACCTCGCGGGAGAGGAGCGCGAAAGCCTCCTCGACGGTGTAGGGGTACTCGTGGAGAACTCTCTCCATCCTCTCAAGCTCGAAGAGGAGCCTGACCCTGCCTACCCCCTCCGCGCCTTCAAGAAGCTTCAGTATCCTGGACTTAGCCTCGGAAAAGCTCCCCCTATGCAGGAGCTCCTGAACCTCGGGAGGCAAGGGCTCCCTCATGAAGCTCAGAACATTCTCGGTCATCACTCTGTGAGCGAGCACGATAACTTTTAAGGAGTTTGGTCCCGAGAAGCTGGCCCTAGAGATAAAGAATAAATATTACTAATCAGTTTACATCACACCTGGTGAGCCCGATAAGAGTCGTCGTCATGGGACCTCCAGGAGTCGGCAAGGGTACCTATGCCCAAGCCATTGCAGCGAGGTTCCGCGTGCCTCACATCTCTACAGGAGAGCTCCTCAGGAGGGAGATATCGGCCTCCACAGAGCTGGGCTTAAAGGCCAGGAGCTTCGTGGAGAGAGGGGTCCTGGTTCCAGACGAAATTGTGAACGAGGTTCTCTGCAAGCATCTTTCAAGCGAGGAGTGCAGATCGGGTTACGTGCTCGATGGCTACCCCAGAACCCTGGCGCAGGCAGTATTCCTGGAGACAATAGCCCCAGTCGACGTGGCGGTCCTCCTCGAAGCACCGCTGGAGGTTATAGTTGAGAGGATATCCGGCAGGCTCTACTGCCCCTCGTGCGGTCGGGTGTACCACGCCAGGTGGAGACCCCCCACCGTGGAGGGCATCTGCGACAGCTGCGGGGCACCGCTGGTCAGGAGAAGGGATGACGATCCCTCAGTGGTGGCTACACGGTTCAAGCAATTCTACGAGGCCTCAAGCGAGGTTGTGAAGTTCTACATGAGGCTGGGCAAGCTGCTCGTGTTCGACGCGAGCGTAGACTCCAGCATCGGCATACCCCTACTCCTTAAGAAAATAGAAGAGAGACTCTCCGCGAGGCCGCACACCGAGGCCGCACGACCCGGGCAAGCAGCCTAGCACGGCGGCGCCACGCCCTAGCGTGCCGCTGCACCGGCACGTCAGGGATAGCAATTTCTACCCCGCAGACAATCTTTACGGGAGATGCCTATAGGGAGGTTCCAGGTGATGGCGCTACTCCAGGCGGCTAGGTACTACCTCCTCACGGGGGACCTGGAGAAAGCCTACTCCTTCGGCCTTAACAGGGCGATCTTCTACGCTTGGGCTAAGAGAAGGGGGGTGCCGGCAGCCGCCTCCAGGCCCCGCCTCTCCGGGGCTAAGCCCGTCGAGGAGGCCAAGGAGGGCGACAGGGTGGTAGTCTACGTGGGCGATGAGCAGGCATACGTGAGCCCCAACGGCTGGTTCACGATGGGTGGTGTCGAGCAAAGACCCGAGGACTTCAAGCGCGAGGTTGTCAGGAGGATCGAGGAGGTAATGCCCTTCGAAGAGGCGTGGAGGCTGGCCCTAGAGTACGTGGGCAGCTTCGACAAGCGGGTTCTGCTCAGTCAGAGCGAGTTCTTCGAGAAAGTGTATCTCCCGGTCAGAGACTCCTTCCCGGAGGGTCTCAAGCGCAGAGATGATGGAAAGCAGCTCACGCTCTTTTAGAGCAGTCGCTCAGCCTCCGCCGTAAGCCTCATGCCTCGGCCCTAGCAAACCTCATCATCCAGTATGCAAGAGGGCTAAAGCATTTAGACTTAATGTATGAGGTGCACTTCCTCGTCGTCCTCGTCCATCTTGAAGAGGTTGAGGAACGCGCCCCAGATCAGAACGTTCTTCGCTGCCTCCTCCGAGTTCCCAGGGTAGTGCTTCTCGATTATCTCCATGAACTCCTCGACGCTCATTGATTTCCTTTCCCTTAGTTTGCGTATGAGCTCTCCAAGCGGCTCCAGCTTTTCAACGTGCCTTCTCAGCTCCCTTCTGACGGTCTTGGGATCCCCCCTGACAACCTTCTTTCCGAGCTCTGTCAGCTGCAGGTTGCCACCGCTAGCCCTAACAAGCCCTAGCGTCTCCGCCACG
The DNA here is from genome assembly GCA_020833575.1 of Thermofilum sp. Lineage (GTDB taxonomy): Archaea > Thermoproteota > Thermoprotei > Thermofilales > Thermofilaceae > Thermofilum. The sequence goes on from JAJHRT010000071.1 coordinate 2,023, forward strand.
TCTATAGCGTGCGGCAGAGTCTCCACGCTCTCGCCAAGCGAGTCCCCAATGTACATCGAGTCCACATTGTCACCTAAGCTGTAGAGCATCTCCAGGAGACCCAGCACGTGGTCAGGGGTTATATCCGGGGGGAGCAAAACCCTCCTACTTTTGTCGCTGCTTTGCGACACCTCCCTCTCTCACCCTGCTACTAAGGATGCTACTCCACCACGTTTATAAGCTTTACACGAGAAAGGGGGCCGGGGGACCTTCAAGGCGGTCGTCATGCTGCTCCTGCAGGAGCTGCTGATCGCAACAGCACTCAGCCTGGCGAGGATGTTCTCCGCCTACATCATATCGCTGCTCCTGGCGATCAGCGTGGGGAGCTGGATGGCGAGGAGTAGAGCCGTGGAGAGCCTGCTCTTGCCGGTGCTCGATGTGCTCCAGTCAATACCCATTCTTGGCTTCTTCCCGGCCGCGCTGCTCCTCCTCGCCAGGCTGCTCCCCGGGGGTCTCGGCCTAGAGCTAGCCGCCGTGTTCCTGATAGTCACAAGCCTGGTCTGGAACATGATCTTCGGTGTGTACACCTCGCTGAAGGCGCTGGACCCCTCAGTATACGATATGGCGGAGGTCTACAGGCTCGGCCCTGCCGCCCGCTTCTTCTTCATATACGTTCCCGCCTGCAGGGAGTCGATTATAGCCAACAGCCTAGTCTCCTGGGCGGGAGGCTGGTTCTTCCTAACCTCAGCGGAAGTCCTGTCCCTGGGAGAGGAGGAGTACAGGCTGAGGGGCATCGGCAGCCTCATCCTCGACAGCTTCTCTAGGGAGGACCTGGCTGGCTTCTACTCAGGTGTAGCTGTACTGCTTGCAGCAATACTAGCCACGTACCTTCTCCTCTGGAACCCCGCCTCGGTCACTGTGCTGAGGCTACCCCTTCCCGGCGTGCCTGCAGTCTTCGAAGTTGTGAAAAGCGCTGTAGGCTACGCGTGGGGGGGCCTAGCCCAGGTCCTCACCTCGCTGGAGGTAAAGCTTGGAGTCGTGTTCAGGCTTCCCAGGCCCATTAAAGCGGCCTTGCTCCTTCTCGCTGCCGCAGCAGTAGCTTACTCGGCGAGAGGGCTCAGCCTCGAGCCGCTAAGGGAGGCAGCTCCGGTGCTTAGCAGCTTCCCTCTCGAGCTGGCGAAAAGCCTCCCCAGAGTGGGGCTGGTGCTGCTCCTCTCACTAGGCCTCTCGGTTGTGATTGCCTACTTCGCGCACCTGAGCAGGGGCGTCTCGATGGCTGTGAGCATGGCAGGAGAAGTGCTCGCCTCTATTCCCGCCGTGGTCTGGTGGCCTCTGCTGAGCAACCTCGCACTCAGCCACCCCCTGGGGCCGAGCATTGTTATGCTCATCGTCTACCTGCAGGGCGCCTTCTGGTACGTCTACTTCAACCTGATCGTCTACGGGCTTGCCAGCGTGAGGAAGGACCTCGACGAGCTCGCAACAGTCTACCGAGTCAGAGGCCTCCCCTACCTCAGGTACGTGTTCGTCCCAAGCCTCCTGCCCTCGCTGGCCACCGGCCTGCTGAGCGCCTGGGGCGGCTCCTGGAACGCGAGTATCGTGGCGGAGTACGTGGACATGGGCGGGAGAACCTTCGACATGCAAGGCGTGGGCTCGCTGATCAGCAAGGCTGCAGCTCAGGGCAACGTAGCCGCCCTCCTCGCGACCTCCCTAGCGCTCTCGCTGTTCATAGTGCTAGTAAACAAGACCCTGTGGGTTAGGCTTTTCAGGTTTATAGAGAGGCGCTACGGAGGCGAGTAGCGGATGCCGAAGGTGCTCACGATAAGCAACCTGAGGAAGACGTTCATCGAGGATAAGCGAGTCCTCGAGGTCCTAGCGGGGATATCCCTGGAGGTGGGGGAGGAGTTCATCTCTATCCTGGGCCCCTCGGGCTGCGGGAAAACCACGCTCCTAAGAATAATCGCCGGCCTGGAGAAAGCTGACTCCGGTGAGGTGGTCTTCCACACCCCCGACAAGCGCGTGGGCTTCGTATTCCAGTCGCCAACCCTGCTCCCCTGGCTCACAGTACTCGAGAACGTCGCACTACCCCTCAGAGCTAGCGGGGTTAGGAGGGACGAGGCATACGAGAAGGCCAGGAAGTACCTCTCACTAGTGGGCCTACGAGCCTTCGAGGACTTCTACCCGCGTGAGCTCAGCGGGGGCATGAAGCAGAGGGTCAACATAGCCAGGGCGCTCGCTGTGGAGCCGACACTGCTCTTGATGGACGAGCCCTTCTCGCAGCTAGACCCACTCACGGCGGAGTCCCTTCGCTCCGAGGTGTTGGACCTCTGGCTGTACGGCGTCACCACCGTGAGAGCAGTAATCATGGTTACCCATAATGTCGACGAAGCCATCCTAATGAGCGACAGGATCGTAGTGCTCTCGCCGAGACCCGCCAAGGTCAACGGGATAATCGAGGTGAACCTCCCGAGACCCAGGGACAGGAGGTCGCCAGAGTTCCAGAAGCTGGAGGACAGGATCTACGAGCTGATAAGCGCGTAACACGCTGCCGCCTCGCAGCTTTCTCCGCGAGGCTGCCAGGGTCCACCCCTCTTCCTTCTCTTCCATGCGCCGCGCTGCAAAGGGCCTCTGATTCCTCACTCAGCGACCAGAAACCTCTTTATCTTCCTCATCAGGCGGGGAGTTCTGTCATCATGGCGAGAAAAACTAAACGCTCGGGGTGCGTAAAGCTTTTCGCCGCGCTCGCAGCAGTGCGCCTTGATGATGACACGATGGCTGGGCGATCGGTGAGCAAAGGGTAAGATGCTGAGGCTAGACCTCCCTGCACGCTATCTCCAGGCTCATGTACTCCGTCTCCACGTCTGGAGCCTCCACGACCAGCGCTACACCTTTCGCACCGCCGGGTCTGTATGCGTTGTGCCACTCCTCCACCACGTAGAGCTTGCCGGGCTCCATCTCAACCTCCTTTAGGGCGACACCATCCTCTGATAGCACTAGAGTTATCTTGCCCTCCAGCAGGACGAAGAGCTCCGGCCTGTTGTGCCTCTCCAGGACTACCACCTCCTCCCGAGAGGTGTTCTCAGGGATGTAGATGCCTACCTGCCACCTATCGCCGTCTCTGAAGACTACCTGCCACCGCTCGCCGGTACGAGGGGTGACGACCTTCATGG
>JAJHRT010000072.1 GCA_020833575.1 Thermofilum sp.
CTGAGGGGTTGAGCGAGGAGGAGGCTGGCAGGAGGCTCGCGGAGTACGGTTACAACGAGGTGCCAGAGAGGAGGGAGAGCCCCCTGCTCGCCTACCTGAGGAGGTACTGGGGCCCCTTGCCCTGGCTGATGGAGGTCGCAATCGCTGTGTCCTACGCTGCTGGCAGGGTGTTCGAGGCTGAGGTGCTCCTCTTCCTCCTCGTGCTCAACGCGACACTGGGCTTCGCGCACGAGAGGTCCTCTAGGCGCGTCGTGGAGCTGCTGAAGAGGAGGCTGAGGGTGCTGGTCAGCGTGAGGAGGGGTGGGGCGTGGAAGGTGGTGGAGGCGAGGGAGCTGGTCCCGGGCGACGTGATCCTCCTCCGCCTGGGCAGCGCGGTGCCGGCGGACGTCAAGGTGCTCGAGGGCAGGCTTCTGGTGGACCAGTCGGCGCTCACCGGCGAGTCCCTGCCCGTCGAGGTGGGAGTGGGCGGGGTCGCTTACTCGGGCTCCATCGTGAGGAGTGGTGAGGCGAAGTGCCTTGTTGTGAACACCGGCCCCAGGACGTTCTTCGGGCGAACCATCGAGCTGGTGAGGGAGGCCAAGGCGGTCTCCCAGCAGGAGCGCGTGATCCTGGCCTTCACCCGGTACATGCTAGCCGTGGGGGTGGCGGCCCTGCTCCTAGCCCTCCCAATAGCCCTCGCGGAGGGCTGGCCTGCCGCCAGGGTGCTCGACCTCGCGGTAACCTTCCTCATGGGCTCCGTGCCCGTGGCCCTGCCAGCCGTCCTGACGATCATGCAGGCTTACGCCGCGCTCGAGCTCTCGAGGAGGGGTGTGCTCGTGACAAGGCTCAGCGCGGCCGAGGACGCCGGGGCTGTCGACGTCGCGTGCTTCGACAAGACCGGCACGCTGACCGAGAACAAGCTGCGCGTGGTGGAGGTCAGGGCCTTCGGCTGCAGCGAGCGGGACGTGTTGCTCCTCGCCTCCCTGGCTGCCGGCGAGGGCGCGCAGAACCCGATCGACGAGGCTGTGCTCAGGCGCGCGGGGGAGGAGGGGGTGGACAGGAGCGGATGCAGGGTCGAGAGCTACACACCCTTCGACCCCCACATCAAGAGGTCGGAGGCTGTTGCCGTGTGCGGCGGGAGGAGACTCAGGGTGGCCATGGGCGAGCCGAGGACGATAGTTGACCTCTGCGGGCTGAGCAAAGAGGAGGCGCGCAGGGTGATCAGCGAGGTTGAGGATGCTTCGCGCAGGGGTCTGAGGACTCTGGCTGTGGCCGTGGGGGAGGACGGCGGGAGCATGCGGGTGGCAGGTCTCCTCCACCTCTTGGATCCGCCGCGCCGGGATTCGGCGGAGCTACTGGCCAGGCTGAGGGGGCTGGGGGTGCGCCCCGTGATGCTGACTGGTGACAACGCCCTGGTGGCGAGGGAGGTAGCGAGGATGGCTGGAGTGGGGGACAGGGTCGTGTCGGTGAGGGAGCTCAGAGAGCGCGGCGCGAGCCTCGAGGAGGCCGTGGAGGGTGTGGACGGGCTAGCGGAGGTCTTCCCAGAGGACAAGTTCGACGTGGTCAGGGCGCTCCAGAGCAGGGGCCACGTGGTGGCGATGACGGGCGACGGGGTCAACGACGCCCCGGCGCTGAGCCAGGCGGAGGTGGGCATCGCGGTGGCTGGCGCCACGGACGCGGCGAAGGCTGCGGCCAGCATGGTGCTGCTCGAGGAGGGGTTGAAGCCCATCGTGGATGCCGTGACTGTGGGAAGAGTGCTGCACGAGAGGGCGCTCACCTGGGTCTTGAACAAGGCGGTGAAGACTCTGCAGGTGGTGGCGGTGGTCCTGGCCGGGATGCTCTGGCTGCGGCGGCTAGTGCTGGAGCCCTACCAGATGGCCCTGCTGCTCGTCGCCAACGACTTCCTCACGATGTCCATCGCGATGGACAACGCTAGGCCCTCGCCGAGGCCGGCTAGGTGGAGGATGAAGCCCCTCGTGGCGCTCTCAGCGGCGCTCGCAGCCGCGATGACGGTACCACCGCTCCTAGTGCTCGTGCTGAGCGCGAGCTCCGGAATCGCGTGGGGGAAGGTCACAGCTGCTGTCTTGCTCTCCCTCATCTACACGAGCCAGCTCAGGCTGCTGGTGATCCGGGAGAGGGGGTGGCTCTGGTCCTCCAAACCCGGCAAAGCGCTAGTGCTCTCGATCGCCGGCACCTTCGCGGTGTTCACAGCCCTCGCGCTAGCGGGAATCCTCCTGCCGAGGTTCAGCGCGGGGGAGCTGCTCACGAACCTCGCGGCCTCCTCCACGTGCCTGCTCGCCGAGCCCGCCAAGGTGTACCTCGCGGCTAGGCTGGGGCTAGGCGCAGGCAGCCGCTCAGCAGCAACGCAGTGATCCAGAGTGGGGTTAAAAGCTTATAGAACCAAAAAATACTAAATTGAGAGGTTAAGCTCTCTGGCTATCTCGGCTATCTTCTCCTCCACCTCCCTGGGCTCAGGGGTTAGTGGGGGCCTGGCGTGCGGCTTCACGGGCGCTCCGAGAACCTTCAGGAGGGTTTTCACCGCTGTGGGGAAGGAGGTTGCGTAGTCGTAGACTTGGACTAGCTTGAGGAGCCTGTGCCACTCGCGCACAGCCCTGGCGAGGTCGCCGGATGTGTACGCGTCGTAGACTGCTCTGTGCACCTGGGGGGCTGCGTTCGCGAGTGCCATGATCCCGCCGTCACCGCCCATCATCAGGACTGGGAGCAGGAGGTCGTCGAGCCCTGTGAGCACCGCGAAGTCCCTCCTCTCGGCCTTCACAGCCTGTATGAGCTGCCTGAAGTAGGTGAAGCTCTCGATCGTGGCCTTTGCGCCGGCGAGGTTGCTGTACTCCCTGGCGAGGTCGCGGTAGAGGGACACGGGGATGTTGATGCCCGTCGTCGCGGGGATGTTGTAGATGATGATCGGCAGGTCCACCTTCTCCAGGATCGTGGAGAAGTGCTTCCTCAGCCTATCGGCGGAGATCTTGAAGAAGTACGGGGGCGTGACCACAGCCCCTGTGACCCCCATGTCCCGGAAGGTCCTGCCCAGGCTGACGCAGTCCTCAGTGTAGTTCGCGCTAATCCCGGGTATAACCCAGACCTTGCCGCCGACCTCCTCCAGCACGGCCCTCGTGAGCTGCACAGCCTCATCCCTGGTCAGGTGCACGAACTCGCCGGTCGTGCTGTTGGGGAAGATGCCGTGCACCCCCCTCTCCGCCTGGTACCTGGCTAGCCACCTCGCTGCCTCGAGGTCCAGGGTGAGGTCCTCCTTGAATGGCGTTATGAAGGGGGATATGACGCCGTAGAACCTCGCTCCCACCTTGCACACCCTACTTCTTCTCGGGGAATGAGAGGTAGATGCTCAGGAAGCCGAAGATCGGGCCCAGCAGGTTCGCAGCGCACTGCCAGATCAGGGCGAGGGTCGCGTCGGTGATCAAGTCGCCCGTCTTCGGGTAGAAGCCGCCGTAGTAGGTGCCGAAGTAGCTCGGGAAGGCGAAGAAGACCGCGGCCCCCACGAACTTGAAGTAGGTGATTATGTACATGAGCACCAGGACGTCGAGGAACTCCACCAGCATCACGGGGATGATGTAGTGGACCCCGGGCATGGCCTTGATCGCGTAGTCAAAGCCCACCACGGCCAGCCAGCCGAAGACCCCGCCGAGCGGCACCGCCTTCCAGATCTCCTTGAATGCCTTCTTGTCCGCTCCGAGGGCGAAGTAGCCAGCCCATGTGACGAAGGTCGCCCAGACGGGCAGGCCTAGGGGCGGCAGGGTGATCAGCAGGCTGAGGGCTGCGAGGTAGGCCACCGTCACCTCTATCGGCACCTTGTACTTGACCGACATACCTCAACCACCCACCTTCTCAACCCACTCCCTAACCCTCCTGAACCCCTCACGTATCCTCTCGATCGGGAGCACGTACGAGACCCTCAGGTACCCATCACCACCCCTCAGCGGGAAGGCTGTGCCGGGCAGCAGCACCACGCCAGCCTCGAAGAGGATCCTCCGCGCCAGCTCGTCGGTGCTCCCCACCCTCAGCCTGCCCATGAGCTCCCTCACGTTGGGGAAGAGGTAGAAGGCGCCCCTGCTCCTCACAACCCTCACCCCAGGTATCCTGCCGAGCTCCTCGACGGCCGCGTCCCTGCGCCTCCTGTACTCCTCAAGGTAGCTCTTGAACCAGCTTGTCCCCAGCTCCAGGGCCTTCAGCGCCGCGTACTGCAGGGGCGCTGGCGGGCAGCTGTACATGTTCGTCGCGAAGACGTCCAGGGCCCTTATGACCTCCTCCCTCGCGACAACGTACCCCAGCCTCAGCCCCGTGAGCGCCCAGGTCTTGGAGAAGCCACTGACGTACACCACGTAGTCCCTCCACTCCGGGTCCTGCAGGAAGCTCCTGTGCCTGCCCTCGTAGACGTAGTCCTCGTATATCTCGTCGCTGATGATGAAGAGGTTCCTCCTCTTGGCGAGCTCGATCAGCTCCTCCACGTCGCTCTCGCTCAGGACCGCGCCCGTGGGGTTGTGCGGCGAGTTGACCACGATGCCCCTGACCCTGTGGAGGTCCTTGATCTCCCTCTCGACGTCCTCCCTTGCAAGGCGGAACTCGTTCTCCTCTCTGAGCTTCACGAAGACAGGCCTCCCGCCGGCATGCCTCACGACGCACTCGTACGTCGGGAAGGCGGGGTCCTGGACAACCACCTCGTCGCCAGGCCTCGTGAGGAGCGAGATTGCCATGTACAGGGCGGCCTTGGCCCCCACGGTGACAGCGACCTCGGTTGGCTTCACGTCCACGCCGTACTTCTCGCTCACGTAGCTCGCTATCCTCTCGCGGAGCTCCGGGAGGCCCAGGGTGGAGATGTACCTGATGAAGCCCCTGTCCAGGGCCTCCTTGACCGCGTCCACAACCTCTCTTGGCGGCAGGAAGTCAGGCTGGCCTATGCCGAAGCTGATCACGTCGATGCCCTTCCTCCTGGCCTCCGCGGCTAGGTCGAGGTATACGAAGGCGCCCTCTGGCTCCAGCTGCTCAGCGAGCGGGGAAAAAACCTGAGTTGGCTTGAGCATCCCCTGCACCCGCGCTACTCCAGGACCGCGAGAGCCCTGACGGGGCTCGCTGAGCCGTTGG
>JAJHRT010000073.1 GCA_020833575.1 Thermofilum sp.
GGCTTACCCCGGGTTGGATAGCCGCGCTGCGCAAGCTCGCGAAGAAGACCTCCGGAGGCGTGCGCGTGCCATTACTGAAGACAACGTGGGCGCTTGAGGCGTCGAAGCCCAGCGCGCAGAGGGCTACCGTCTCGTTCCCCACCTGCAGGGTGACCCTGTACCCGCCGGCGGGGTCCGCCACCCCCTTGACCTCGGAGGCGGCGAGACCGAGAGCCCTCTCCAGCAGGTCGTAGGCAAACCAGTCGCCGGCGGCCATGTCGAGCAGGGGCTCCACCCTGCTCCTGTAGGTTCTGCGGTCGAACATATAGCAGGAGAGGTCCCTCAAGGTCAGGTTCTCCAGGAGGACGGAGGTCACCGGCGCCGGTTGGGTGAGGTTAGCGGAGGTGGGGCTGAACAGGACGAGCTCTAGCGTAACCCTCTGGGTGTGGCGCAGCTCTACGTCCAGCGCGCTCGTGAAGCCCTCTACGTGGGTGGAGCCCATGGCTGGGAAAAAGTGCTGAGGCTCGAAGAGCATCAGAAGGCTCTGCCCTCTGTACGCTGAAGCCCTGAGTGTGATGCCCCCGTAGATGTACGAGGAGAGCGTAGTGATGCCGCTGGAGCTCGCCGCTAAGAGCATCACCAGCAGCGCCATGCAGGCGGCAGCCATAAGCGCGTAGCCCAGGAGGCGCAGCACAACTTCACACCTCCAGGCGAGCTCTAGCCAGCCAGTAGAGCAGCGCCAGAAGCGCGGCGGCTAGGAGCGCTGACCCAGCGAGCACCGGGGTATCCACAGCCCCGCCGCGCGAGAGTACGCCGTACAGCGGGCGTAGGACCACTACTGCCTGAGCTAGTTGCTCGCTGAAGAAGAGGAGAGAAACCCCGAACTCCACAGCAGCCCAGGTGATCACGAGCACTGAAGTCCTCCTGAGCAGAAGCGCGGCGGCAAGGAGTAGCAGCGATAGCAGAGCGCTGTCGAGCAGCCAGGCCAGGGCTGTGCCGAGGCTGAGCGTGCCCAGAAGGCCGGGGTCGATCACCGCGAGGCTGAGGAGGAGCGCCGAGAAGACCGCGATCATCGACGCTAGGAGGGCTACCAGCCAGGCCAGCGCGTAGATGGTCCTAGACAGCGGCTGAGAGAGGAAGACCTGGGCGCTCCCCCTCAGGTCACTAACCATTGCGGAGGCGCCCGACAGGGCGATAGCTGAGTAGCCTACGTTGGTGAGGAACAGCAGCGCGAACAGACCTGAGAATGGCGCACCAGCTGGTGCGAGGAAAAGCGCGAAGAGGAATGCAAGAGCGCTGAGCACCGCTGCTGCGGCAGTCAGGCCGCCCCCCAGGGTCTCAGCTACGAAGGAACTGTACGTGGCGAGCCTCGAAGCCCTAACGCGAAGCCTGAACCACCTTCTCATACACCTCACCCAAGCTCCTGGAGCGGACGTCCCAGCTGGCTGCAAGGCCCCTCGCTCTAGCCTCCTCGAGCAAGGCCTCGACCCGCTGGCGCACCCTGCTGCCAGCCCTCGCCACAACCCGGTCCCCCTCCACCTCGACGCTCCTCACGCCCTCCTCCGATATGAGGAGCGAGGCTAGGCGCCTCGGCTCGCGCGAACGCGCCACGAACTCGACCTCTGCGCCGAGCGCTGTGGCGAGGTCGGTGAGGCTGCCCTGGGCCAGGGCGACGCCCCCGTTGATGATGACCGCGTAGCTGCACACCTGCTCCATCTCCGGTATGATGTGGGACGAGATCACGATGGTCGCCCCCATCTCCTCGCCCAGTGTTTTTATGGCCGCGAGCACCTCCCGCCTGGCGCTCGGGTCGAGGTTCGCAGTGGGCTCGTCCAGCAGGAGCAGCTCGGGCTCGCCGAGCAGGGCTATGGCAAGGCCAAGCCTCTGGAGGTAGCCGCGCGAGAGGGAGGACGTGGTGTGGTCAAGGTAGCGCTCCACGCCGGCGAGCCTCGCAGCCCGTAGCGCGTCCTCCCAGTCCAGCCCGCGGATCTTGGCGAGGTGCCGCAGGAGCACCTTCACCGGCACGTCTGGGGGGTAGGCAGGCCTCTCGTGCAGAACCCCCACCCTTTCCCGCAGCTCTTCCCCCTGCTCCCACGGGTCGAGGCCGAGGACGCTCACCCTGCCGCCATCTCTCCTTAGAAGACCAGCGGCTATCTTGATTGTCGTTGTCTTGCCCGCGCCGTTGGGCCCCAGGAGCCCAGCCACGACCCCCTTGGGCACTGTGAACGTTGCCCCCTTTAGGGCCTCGGTGGCCCCGTACCTCTTCACGACGCCCTCGAAGACTATCACTGGGAGGCCACCCTCTCGGCTAGGGAGAGCCCCTCCCTTATAACCTTGTACCTGGCCGCGAACCTCCCCTGGGCGGACTCCACCTCCACGACCTTTTCCAGGTTAGGTATTACGCGGTGGTTGAGGACCGGGAAGAGGACGAACCTCACGTCGATCTCCTCGACGACCGCGGAGCCCCGGAGGGCGGCGTGGGCCTTAGCGGCCCTGATGAGCGCGATCCCCGCTCTCGGGCTCGCGCCGAGCTCGAAGTACTCGGCGATGGGCGGGAAGACGGATGGTCGCGTCGCCCTCACGAGCTTAGCCACGTACGCCAGCACCTCGTCCGGCACTTCGACGCCCGTGGCCACAGCCTCCTGCGCTGAGACCACCCAGCTGGGCTCAGCAACCTTCTCGAGATCCTCGAGGGGCTCCGACAGCCTGCCCATGTGCAGCTCGTATATGCTCTTCTCCTCCTCGATGGACGCCGGGTACTCCACAATGATCCTCGCCAGGAAGCGGTCGAGCTGGGCCTCGGGCAGTGGGTAAGTGCCCTCCTGCTCGACGGGGTTCTGGGTGGCTGCTACGAAGAAGAACTTCCCAGCGCTCCTGCTCTCCAGCGGGTAGGTCCTACCGCCTATAGTCACCTGGCGCTCCTGCATCGCCTCGAGTAGCGCGCTCTGCGTCCTCGGGACCGCCCTGTTGATCTCGTCGGCTAGCAGGAAGTATGTGAAGACGGGGCCGAAGCGCACCTCGAAGTCCCTCGTCGCCGGGTTGAACACCAGGCTCCCCAGGACGTCGGAGGGCATGAGATCGGGTGTGAACTGCACCCTGGAGAAGCCCCTGTGCGGCACGCCGTCAAGGCTCGCAGAAAAGCCTTCTGTGAGGCCTAGCAGGCGGGCCAGCGCCTTGACTAATGTGGTCTTCGCAACCCCAGGCACTCCCTCGAGCAGCACGTGCCCCCCAGCCAGCAGGGACACGAGAAGCATCCTCTTGGCCTCAGCGTACCCGACTACAGCCCTCGAGAGCTCTTTTTCCAGCGCCGCCCCAACCTCCCTCACGCTGTCAAGTTCAGCCTTCCTCACTCCACGATCACCACGTCCCTGGCCACCTTTATCTTCCCCCATGGGATGTCAACGCAGAGCGCGTCGCCAACCTGAATGTGCTCTTCAAAGGCTCGCAGAACCCTCTCGGAGGCTCCCGCGGACTCAAGCAGCGACCTAGCTTCCTCCACCTCGCTCCCCCTGAGGACGCTGTGCTTCAAGGGGTGCCTGAACTCGGAAAGCCTCCGGTAGAGCCCCTCCTCGCCCATGAACCTCAGCTGCGACATGAAGGCAGCCCACCTCACCACCCTCTCCCCCCTCCTCCTGCAGACCCTCAGGCCTAGGAGCCCTGGCCCCACGACCACCCTGTCCACGTACCCGAGAACCCCCGAGGAGAGGCTGATGCAGAGCTTGCCGCGCAGCAGCTCCTCGAGCGGTGGCACCGGCTGGCGCAGCTGCTTCAACCCCCTGAACTCGGCCTCGCGGGGGGTTGAGAGCACGAGCACCTTCACCTTCTCCCTGGAGCCCGTGGCGGGGTTATCAACCTCCTGCTCGTCGATGAGTACCACCTCCTCGAGCCTCACCTCCCCCTTCAGCAGCTTGTACTCCCGCTCGGCCTCTCTGAAAACCTCCCTCAAGCCCTCCTCTCTAGCCCTCCTAACAAGGAGGTCTAGCGGCCAGTCCTCGCCCACCTGCACGCCCCTTCTCCTCAGCTCCTCCGCCAGCCTCCCTGCGTCTACAACCCTCTCGCTGGCCCTGACCACAGTGTACACTTGGACGAAGACCCCGTCTTGCGAGAAGCGGAAGCCGCCGACCCTGCCGTAGACCAGCCCCTCTGAGTCCACAACCAGTGCTTCGAGGAGCTCCTGCGGGTCGTAGAACTTCGCCATGCTCCCGGCGCACCACCCCGAGCTAAAATATAAGCGTGTCCGAGGCTGCTCGCTGGGAGCGCTCTTGGAGAGGGAGTGCCTCGAGGCTAAGCTCGGCGTGAAAGCCGCCAGAGCCGACACAGCGGCGTTCCTCACGGGCGTGTCCCCCGTCTCCGCAAGGGGGGTGGGGCTCGAGTACGTGGACTTCCGGGACCTCGAGGAGGGCGATGATGCACGATTCATCGATTGGAGGCTCTCGGCGAGGAGTCTCGACGCCAGCGGGTCGTACAGGCTGGTCGTCAAAGTTTTCAGGGCCGAGAGGAGAGTCCGAGCAGTGCTTGTAGCAGACCTCTCCACATCTATGCTCTTCGGCAGGAAGGCGAGAACGCTCGCCTACTCCGCCTCAGTGATCTCCGCGGCAGCATACGAGCTGGAGGACGATCTGGCACTGGTCCTGGGGGCTGGTGGCCGTGTCCTCGCCTACCCCTGGGCCAGGCCGGACAGGGTACCGCACCTCGTGTCCAAGGCTGCCTGCGGGCGGCGGGCCAAGGGTGCGCTCAGCCTGCCGGAGCTGGCGCGCGCCGCCTCAAGGCTAGCAGGTCCCTACATCCTGCTCACCGACTACGCGAATAAGCTCGAGGAGCTTGACGCCGCAATCGCTGCGCTGAGGGGGAGGGGGCTGGGGCTCGTGCTTGTCTACGAGCCAGCGGAGCTCAAGCCGCCAACCAGCTGCCTCGCTACCCTGAAGGACCCCGAGACTGGAGCAGGCGTCGGGGGTAGGCTGGAGGACTTGTACTCGGCTGTGCAGTCACATGTCAGAGACGTGAGAGCACTCCTAGAGTGGAGGAGAGTGCCCTATGTGGAGGC
>JAJHRT010000074.1 GCA_020833575.1 Thermofilum sp.
AGAGCTGAGACAGGGAATAGAGGTGTACAGCGGGCTGTTCGCCCCCTGCGTGGCTAGAATCGCGGGTAGAGAGGGCTCCGTTAACCCCGAGCTAGCCCTAGGCTCGATGATTATGGCATCGGTGCTCAGTAACAGCCTATTCAGCGATCTAGCAAGCCTGCTGCCCGAGAACCTCTCCAGCGCTGCCAGGAAAGTGCTCAGGGACAATCTCGCAGCCCTGCTCCCATGCCCCCTGTACAACATTAATTTGTGAGAAGCGAAAGCACCTGCTCGGCCTGATCCTCTGCCTCGCCTTTGTCGGGATCCACCTCGGCGAAGCAGACCTCTACCTCCTTGCCGTTGATGCCTGCCCTCACGCACCTGGTTTCAGGCGCGGCTAGGGATACCACCACGGCCTTCAGCCTCTCATCTCTGCTAGAGTCGGCCAGGTAGCTCAGCAGCCTCTCAGCGTCTCCAAGGCGGAGCCTCAAGCCCTCCAGCTCCCTGTACTTGCACTCCACCGGCGCTGCGAGCCTCCCATCAAGGTAGAAGATGTCCGGAGAGGGCACGGCGCCTGTGAGGCGAACTATCACCCTCGAGAGATCACCAGGATAGTGATTGAAGAACAGCTTAGAGGTGCCGATGCAAAGCGCCAGTCCGCCTTTGGGAGCGCCTCTCCCACACTTCCCTTCGAGAGCTTTAACCAGGGCGGCGTAGACGTAGAGCTCGTATATTTTCGTGGATGGCAGCAGGAACTGCCTGGATCTTCCTAGGAAGCCCTCCGACCACTGCGCGGACCTCCCCACGGTTCTGGCAGCGTGCACGACGTGCCAGTACCTCTCAACGTCGATCTCTCCGACATCCACAGCTTCCAGTGAGAAGAGGCTGTGGGCAATGAACTCGTCTGAGAGCAAGGATGCCAGGTAGCTCCTCGCACGCGACGCATAGCGCCTAATTGCTTCGAGCAGTCCCTTCCTTGTCTCCGCGCCGCCTTCCAGGGACTTTAGAACCTCCTCAGCGGCTGCGAGAGCCCTCGCAACGCTTCTCGCGGCAACCGCCAGGGAGAGAGCTAGCGAGAGGTTGAAGTGCCTCCTCATGTGGAAAGCCCTGTACACGGCTCCGCGGCTGCCGACATGCACGTCTAGGAGCTCCCCGCTCTCGCCTGCCACAAGCTGCGAGAGGAGCTTCGGCTCCTTTTCGAGAAGGAGCTGCGCCTCGAGCAAGACCCTCCTGACGGCGTCAATCGAGAGGAGAGTTGGGCTCACCAGGGGGATGGCTTGGGTGAGTAGCAGGAAGCTGTCGAACCTGAAGAGGGTCTCCTCGATCAGGCTCAGCATCCCGTCGTAGTTTTCAACCCTAGGCTCGATTACAATATGAATGGGCTCCTCTCTTGCCCCACCGCGGGGAGCGTATACGAAGACTCCGCTCCAGAAGCCTGAGAACAGCTTGCCCCTTATCACCCGCGGCGGGGGAGCCTCGAGCCTCATGCTAAAGCCGAAGAGCTCCCTAGCCCTCTCCCTGAAGGTGCTCGCGAACTCTTCGACCTGGTTCCTCATGAAGGCTACCGCCTCCCTGAGCTCCGCCTCTTGAACCCCATCGCAATGCCTACCTACCTCCTCTCGGAGGTCGTAAACCCTGCCTTCCTCGAGCCGACAAACTCTCATAAGGGCTGCCCCAGCCCTCGGAGGACCCTGTAGCTGAGACTACCCTTACCCAGATTTCTCCCCACGAGATCCAGCAGCTCCCTTACTCTCCTGCCGATAGCCTCCTCGCCGAGAAGCCTCTCGGCCCTGAGCCTGGGCGCCAGCACTCCTAGCTGGGGGAGCACAAGGGAGGAGAGCATGAAGTCGGCAAACTCCGTGTCGCTCAGCAGGCCGCCCTGGCCGAGCAGCAAGCTACCCACTATGCAGAGCTTTACACAGTCCACTAGGGGCGATAGCCCCAGCTCCACATCCATCTGCTCAACTTCGCTGTAGACCTTCGCTACAAGCCTAAACCCTCTCTCACACAGCCCGCTCCCGGTGTACCCCGCCAGCTCCTCGGCGTTCTCCGGGAGGGAGACGTAGAGAACAGGGTTGTCGCGCTCGACAAGACTCTCCTTGCGCTCGCCTCCGCGCTTGTGCATAGTGAGCTCCTTTACAGCCTGCTTCACAACGCTTCCTCCTCTATCGGTCAAGAGCCTGTAGACGGGCTCGCCGTCCTCACCCGCAGGAGGGTTCCCCTCAGCCCTCAACTCATACCTCTCGTACGGAGGGGGCACGTAGACCTGGGCGAACCTCCTGAGGAAGGCGTAGCCCAGCCTGTACAGCTGGGCTCTATCGTACACGTTCATCGTCGCCAGGAACCTGTACGCGTAGGGCAACGGCATCCCTCCGCGCTCCCTGAACCTGTCGGCAAGCCTCCTAGCCTCCTCCCGCACTTTCTCCTCGCTCAGCCCCCTCTTGGCGAAAAGCCCCACGGAGCCTTCCAGGAACTTCTCCACCTCGTCGAGCAGATCCCCCCCAACGATGGGGGATACCATCCTGTGCTCTACGTCCATGGCCGTGAAGGCCTCGCCCAGGACCACGTCGATGTTAACCCTGTTCACCTCGTCGAGGACGAGCCACCCGGGCCTGAGCCCCAGGGCTACCGAGAGCCAGGCGAGCGCGGCAGACCTCGTCAAGGAGCCCAGCTCAAGCCTCGGGGCGCCGCCGGGGACAGTGTAGTAGGCTACAAGCCTGTCGTAGGTGAGACCCTCCCTGCACGTGACCAACTCAAAGCCGGGCAGATGCTCCGCAGCGCCCGCCAGCTCAAGGGCAAGCCTCGTCTTCCCGACGCCCGGCGCGCCGACAAGCAGGAGGTTCTTCCCACTCGCCAGGGCAATACTGCACATGAGCTCGAGCTTCGGAGAGAGCACCTGTATCCAGTGGAGGCGTACCTAAAAGAGATAAAAACGTTAGCCGGGATGCTCCACGAAGGCCTGCCCCGCCAGGCCCCTGCGGTCTCTTGTGCCTCCGGAAACACTTACTACGAGGATGCAGCCCTTCGACAGCAGAGACTACAGGGTGAGCAGGGGGAGGAGCCTCGACGGGGAGCTGGTGGTGGGCCCAAGCCTGCCAATGTCCAACTTCTGCTACACGGTCTTCCGCCTAGACCCCTACATCGGCTGCGCCCACTCGTGCACGTACTGCTACACGAGGTTCTTCCCAAGCCTCCGCCCCAGCCAGCCCGTAGCCAGGGTGGAGTACCCCAGGCTGCTCGCAGCAGCCGTCGAGAAGCTCAGGAGAGCAGGGCTGAGAACACCCCCGCTGCACATGTCCGCGCTCACCGAGCCCTTCCAGCCACTCGAGAGGAAGCTCATGCTCTCGCTACGCCTCCTCAAAACGGCGCTCAGGACGAGGACCCCGCTGCTCATCTCGACCAAGTCCACCCTGGTTGCCGAGCCACCCTGGCTCGACGCAGTGAAGGAGCTCGCGGGGGAGGGCCTGGCCGCCGTCCAGCTGAGCGTGGCGTTCCTCGACGACAGGGTAGCCAGGGTCCTGGAGCCCGGTGCCCCACCCCCCTCGGAGCGCCTCAAGGCCGCCGAGAGGCTGAGCAGCGAGGGCGTACCAGTAATCCTCAGGGCACAACCCATCGTCCCCTTCCTGAACTCAGGCAGCGAGCACGCGGAGGAGTACGCGGAGACCGCGAGAGCCGTCGGCGCGAAGCACCTGATAGCCGAGGTCCTGAGGATCTCGAGCTGGCGCGACCTCGAAGCCTTCAAGAGAGCCATGGGCGAGGACAGCTTCAGGAAGCTCGCAGACCCCAGCATCTGGGAGCGCTTCCCGCTAGGCTCCCACAAGCACCCCAGGCGCGAGCTGAGAGTGGAAGCCTACGCAGCCCTCAAGGCGGGCGCCGAGAAGAGGGGGCTCACCTTCGCCACCTGCAGGGAGGGCTTCTACGCGATGTGGTCCTCGCCCGACTGCTGCGGAGTCTTCCTCCTCAAGGAGAGAACCCTCCGGTACACCCTCTACGAGCTACTACACGGGCCGAGGAGGGGCTACAGCTACTTGACACCAGAGGACTACCGGAGATTCCCCCTACCCCAGGCGCGCAGAAAGCTACTAGCCCACCACGAGGTCGTGGAGAGGACTGCCAGGAACCCATCCCTGGTGAGAGCCCTGACGCTATAGCGGGAGAAAAAGCTCGCCGGGGGCTAGCGGCACCTGGGTGCTTTGGCCTTCTTCTCCTTCTTCTCTCCCTCCTTCCTCTCCTCCTTCTCCGGCATCGTGGATTGTGCGGCAGGGGGTTTGAAATCTCTTACTGCCCGCCGGGGGCTGGCGGTAAGGTATTTTAGCCCGCCGCGGGGCGTTTGCTTGTGGCCGCGGCATTCCTGCTGAAGGGCAGCCCCGAGAACCTCTCCTGGAGCCTCAGGGACATGAGGGAGAGGGGGAGTGAGGTGCTGCGCGGCAGGCCTGCGGGCTGGATGGTCTGGGGTGTGAGCGAGAGGTTCCAGTGGGTCCTGGAGCAGCTCGAGGGCTCCGAGGTCTACGTCTACGCGACCAGGGGTGTGGGCGTGGAGGGTGGCCTCGCGCTCTACGGCGTTGCGAGGGGCAGGGCTGAGCTAGCTGGGAGGTACTGGCCGCGGGGCGAGAGGTGGCTTGCCTTCTACCTCGAGGTCAGGGCGGCCGCGCCGGGAGTCCTCGAGAACCCTGAGAACCCCAGGGCCTGGAGGCTGGTGCCAAGGGAGAGGCTCGTGGAGGCGGGGGTACCCGTGCTACCAGGGCCCCAGAAGCTGAAGCCAGAGCAAGCCCAAGCCCTCAAGAAGCTACTCGAGCAGCTCAAGTGAGCAGTAGGAGCGAGGGAGCAGTCTTAGGCGGATGCCGGTCGGCTTGTAGCTCTCGCCGACTCAAGAACCCTTTCTGCGAATTGCCTTAGCACGCTTGAGAATACGTCGAGAGCTTGGCGTGAGAGAGAAGAACCTCTCCTCCTCCGCTCCTGTCCTCGCGTCGCCTTCGAGTAGTCGATAGCAGCTTCGAGGAAAAGCGACATGGCGTTCGCAGCACCGGGGAGCTTCT
>JAJHRT010000075.1 GCA_020833575.1 Thermofilum sp.
AGCGTCAGCGAGGGATCCATCTCCAGGTGGACGTCCGCGTAGACCTTCCCCTGAACGGCTCGCGCCCTGAGGTCGTGGTAGCCGAGGACTTTCTCGGAGCTCCTGAGCACGTCCTCTATCTTGCGCATGACCTCGGGCGGGGGGCTCGTGTCGAGAATCAGGTGCTTGAGCCCCCTGGTGGTATCCACTATGAAGTACGTGACCATAGCGGTGATCACCGCTGCAGCTAGCACGTCGTACAACCCGGAGACGAAGGCTCCGAGGGAGACACCGGTTAAGGTGGTCAAGCCCTCCACGACGTCCAGGGACACGTGCCGGGCCTCCGTAGCTGCCGCCGGGCTACCCCCGCCCCACAGCCTCAGCAGGCTGGAAACGACGAGGTTCAGCGCCAGAGAGACCAGGGCGAAGACCACCCCCACAGGGTCCACCCTCTCGTGAACCCCGTGGCTCACCTTGTCCACAGCCTGGAAGAGGACGAAGGAGAACGTGACCGCCATGAGCAGCAGGATCACAACTGAGGCGTAAACCTCGAGCCTGGCGTGACCGTAGGGGTGCTGCTCATCCGGCGGCTTCGCAGCCTCCCCCGTGAACTTGTACGCGACAGCCGCGCTAGCCACGTTCAGCACGGAGTCACTGCCGTCAGCCAGCAGCGCCACGCTGCCCGACAACAGGCCCCCCGCTATCTTCAGCGCCGCAACACCGGCATTGCCCAGAGCGGAGAGCAGGAGGACCTTCCTCAGCCGGTCTCTCCCGCGCATCCCCAGGTCCCCAGCAGCCCCTGGTTTAAATCTTGCGAAAACCTTTTCCCACGCTGAGCCCGCTTACCTCCGTATGAGGAGCGCTGTCGTCACAGGTGCCTCGTCGGGCATTGGGCGCGAGCTGGCCAGGCTGCTCTGCAAGCAGGGTTTCAGGGTGCTGGGGGTGGGCAGGGACGTAGGCGCCCTGGAGGAGCTGAGGACGGAGCTGGGTGGGGCGTTCGAGTTCATTGCCTGCGACCTGAGGGGCCTGGGCTGCGTCGGCAACATAGCCTCGAGGGTCGCCGCCTCGTACTCCCCGCTGGACATGCTGGTGAACAACGCCGGGTACGGCTCCGCGAAGAAGCTCGTCGAGATGACCGCGGAGGAGGTGAGCAGCATGACTGTTGTGAACTTCGTCGTCCCGCTCGTGCTCACAAGGGAGCTGCTCCCCTACATGCGCAGCGGCTCCACAGTTGTGAACGTGGTGACAGCCGGGATCCACATCCTGATGACGCGGGCGCCGCTGTACGGCGCGACGAAGATTGCGCTCCACTACGCCTCCGAGGCTCTCAGGAGGGAGCTGAGGGAGAAAGGGGTCCACCTGCTCGAGGTCTTCCCCGGCGTAGTCAAGACGAGGTTCCACGAGAGAGCGGGGCTGCGAGCCCCCATGCGCGGGGTGCCGCCGGAGCAGGCTGCCAAGGCGATACTCGACGCAGTCGCGAAGGGGAAGAAGAAGGTCTACATTCCCTGGTACATCGGCTTCCTCAGGCTCCTCGGCCCCTACCTGCCCGCCCTCTACTAGCGCGCGCTTTCTCTGGAGCTTCTGGGCACAGAGCTGATTCGTGAAAAGGAGCGAGAAGCTGCTAGCGCGGCTGCGCTTTAGCGCGAAGCACGGCTTTTCCGAGCTCTATGGACGCCAGCGGGACTGCCATGAAGAGCAGTACTCCCAGCAGGTCAGCTGGGGCCAGGGGCTCGAGGTCGAAGACCTCCGCCAAGGGGGAGTAGACTGGAATCACCGAGAGAGCGGCTGCGAGGGCAACGCTGGCCAGCAGCGCCTTGTTCCGCAGCAGCCCTCTGAAGAATGGTCTGCGCTCGCTCCGGAAGGCGAAGGAGCGGAGAACCTCCTCCAGCGTGAAGAAGACGAAGGCCGCGGTTCTCGCTTCCCTGTAGCCCATGGGAGCGTAGAAGTGCAGCATCAGCAGCGTGAGCCCGGCGGTCAGGGTGCCGATAAGCGCGTACGCGAGGAGCCTCCTCGCGCTGACAAGCCTCTCCCCCCTGCCCCTGGGCGGCCTCTCCATGATGTCGGGCTCCCCAGGCTCGAGCCCCAGCGCGAAGGCCGGGAGGGAGTCTGTGACGAGGTTCACCCAGAGGATCTGGGCAGCGGTGAGCGGCGGCGGGTAGCCCAGGAGCTCTGCCCCCATCACGGCGAAGACCTCGCCGAAGTTGCAGGAGAGCAGGTAGTCGATCGGCTTCCTAACGTTCTCGTAGATGATCCTCCCCTCCCTCACCGCCTCCACTATCGTCACGAAGTTGTCGTCGGCGAGCACGAGGTCTGAGACCTCCTTCGCCACGTCGGTGCCCTTGATTCCCATGGCCACGCCCACGTCAGCGGCCTTGAGCGCTGGCGCGTCGTTCACCCCGTCCCCAGTCATCGCGACGACGTAGCCCTTGCGCTTCAGCAGCCTGACCAGGCGTAGCTTGTGCTCAGGGGTTACCCGGGCGAACACGTTCACCCTGTCGAGCTCCCTCTCCAGCTCCCCGTCGCTCATCCTGTCCACCGCGGAGCCCGTCAGGACGGCCTCCGTGCGTATGCCCACCTCGCCGGCTATGGCCCTCGCCGTCGCCTCGTGGTCCCCTGTCACCATGATCACCCTGACGCCGGCCCTCCTGGCGGTCTCCACAGCCTCGCGAACGCCCTCGCGCGGCGGGTCGCTGATGCCTATCACCGCCAGGAAGGTGAGATCTCTCTCAACCTCGTCCACGTCGGCGTCCAAGAGGGAGGAGTCACCCACCCTGTACGCCGCCCCCAGGGTCCGCAGAGCCCTCGCAGCGTACTCCTCAACGACCTTGAGCAGCCTGCGCCTGTCCTCGTCCGTCAGCTCCCTGACCACGCCGTTCTCCTCGATCCACCTGCACCGCTCGAGCAGGAGCTCGGGGGCGCCGAAGGAGAGCACGAGGACGCGCCCGTCCGGCATGGCGTGCAGGGTGCTCCTCCTCTTCCTAACCCTGTCGAAGTGGAGGTTCCGGAGGACAGGGTAGCCGTCGACGCTCCTCAAGCCTGCTCTCAGCGCTAGCTCGCGGAGCGCGGCCTCCGTCGGGCGGCCTCTCACCACCAGCCTGCCCCCGCGCTCCTCGACAGTCGCGTCGCTGTAGATCGCGCAGGCGAAGACCAGCTTCTCAAGGCCGTTGCCGCTCAGCGAGGGGTTGCCCACGTGGAGCCTGGGCCCCAGCTCCAGGTCTATGCCGTCCACGTAGACTCGCCTCACGAGCATCTCGCCCTTAGTGATGGTTCCGGTCTTGTCGCTGCAGATGACGTTGCAGGCGCCCAGGGTCTCTATCGCGGCGAGCCTCCTGACGATGGCGTTCTTCCGGGCCATGCGGAGCGCGCCCACCGCGAGGACGGCGGTGGCGATCGCCGGCAGGCCCTCAGGGACGGCGGCGACCGCTAGGGCGGCGGCTGTCAGGAGCGAGTCGAGGATGCTCTCCCCGTGCAGGACGGCGAGGAGGAAGACCAGGGCCGCGAGGATGATGAGCACCGTGCCGATCAGCTTCCCGAACCTGTCCAGCTCCACCTCAAGGAGGGTTCTCTCACCCTCCACCTCCTCGAGGCTCGAGGCGATCCTGCCCAGCACCGTCTGCATCCCCGTGGCGACGACAACCGCCTTCCCACGCCCCCTCACCACGTACGTCCCCATGAAGACCATGTTACTCCTGTCCGCAACCGGCGTGTCCTCCGGCAGCACCTCGCCCGGGTCCTTCTCGACGGGAGTACTCTCGCCCGTGAGCGGCGACTCGTCGACCTCCAGGTCCTCGGCCTCGATGAGCCTGGCGTCCGCGGGCACCCTGTCACCCTCCTCGAGCAGTACCACATCGCCCGGCACGAGCTCGCGGGCGTCAACCTGCTCCACAACCCCGTCCCTCACGACCTTCGCGCGGGGGGCAGCCATCTCCTTGAGAGCCCGCACAGCCTTCTCCGCCTTGTACTCCTGCAGGAAGCCCGCGACACCCATCAGCAGGATGATGGCGAGTATGAGGGCCGCGTCGAGGACCTCTCCGAGGAGCAGCGAGATCGCCGTGGCGGCGAGGAGTATGTAGACGAGGAAGCTCCTGAACTGCCCCAGGAACATCGCGAGGGGGCTAACCCTCCTCTCAGCTATCTCGTTCCTTCCGTACTCTGAGAGCCTCCTCTCAGCCTCGCCGCGGCTAAGCCCCTGAGGGCTAGAGCCCAGAAGGCGGAGAGCCTCCTCGGCAGTCACGCTGTGCCACATCAAGGCTCTCGAGGGAACCTCAGCCCATAAAGGTGACGCACTATGGCTCTATAGCTTCGAGAGAGGAGCGCTTTTTTAGGCCGCCCGGAGTACTACCTTGGCGATGAGGAGGGAAGTTTCGGCTGATAGCGTGATGTGAAGCCCCATCGCCGAGCTCGACTACGCAGTTCTAAGCAGCTGCTTCACAAGTATCTCAGCTCACCCCCCTCGGCTACCGCGCACCGGGATAGCCTGTGCTCGACCACTCTTCCTGCGTCGAGGATGTGGAGTACCTTGAAACCCCTCGCCACGAGGTAGTCTGAGAGTATCTTCCTGTGGCAAGCCCAGGGAACCCTCTCCCTGCAGAGCAGGGCGCTGCGAGCCTCCGAGACCAGCTGCTCCAGCCTGGCCAGGTGCTGCCTGACATCCTGTCGCGTTGTTATGTAGGTCGCGTAGGCGCGGAAGCCCTCGGACTCGAAGCACTTCGCGAGGCCGAGGTCCTCCACGTCCACGCCGAACCTCCTGTAGCCGCCCAGCTCCGGCAGCCACGCGTAGCTCAAACCCCTCTCCGCGAGGGCCCTGGCGAGGTTCTCACCAGCGAACTCGGGCCTCCTGGCGGACTTTGTCCACCTCCTCACGTCCACAACCCTCACCACGCCTGCGCGCTCGAGGAGCTCCAGCAGCCCCTCAAGGCTCCTGCCACCGTAGCCGACCGTGTAGACCAAGAGCTCCATGCCACCCATGGATCTCCAACTGACTGGAAAAAGGCTTTGGGGTAAGGTATAATTTG
>JAJHRT010000076.1 GCA_020833575.1 Thermofilum sp.
AGTTCAGTGAGATGTTGCGCGCGCGGCGCGCAGATGCTGATCGCCAGGTACCACAAGAAGGGCTGCCCGAGAGGTGGTGCGGCTGCGAGACAGCACCGATACTTTGCCCTCGTTGAGAGAGGATTCTAGGTGGCTGGGGCCTGGCTGCACGACAGCACCCCCTTCAGGTACATCGCCGAACTGTACAGAATCGAGCATGAGAACAGCTACTTTATCCGGAGGATCTCCAACTTCGCGCCACGCGAGTGGCTGGACACGCTGCTGAAGCTCCTAGCTGAAAAGCTCAGAGCAGAGGGTAAGGAGTGCATCTGGACGCTCGGCCTCGATGAGTACACGGACATGCTGTTCAAGCGCGCTGGCTTCGCGGAAGTCGGTAAGACCCCGCGGACAGGCCACCCGGTTCTCGTGCTCAGGCTCCGATAATTTTCAAGTTAGAGAGAAAATACCTTGTCATAATAATCGCATTATGCATGATTGTTAGACCCTAAGGGGATAGCGCGACCGACGCGGGATATGCACAGAGGTAACCACCAGCAAGTGCCACCAGAGCTCGTAACTGGGACGGCTTGGCCTATCGCCTGGCCCTTGCTGCCACAGTGCCATCGCTCAGGTTCACAATCCCGGCTGCTGCCTCAATAGTAAAGATGATGACCGATGGCTTCGATCTTTCTACTGCTTCTCCAAGGTTTTGGACGAAAATGTGCGCTGGTATGAGAATTCTTTCATCCGAGATGAGCTGGGGTAGCTCTCTGATCTTCTTCAGCCCGCCGAAGCGGCTAAAGTTCTTCTCAATGAAGCCTGCGAGCTCCTCTAGGCACGGTATGCAGGAGCTGTGCACTTTATGAAGCTCTCTAGCGCGGGGTACGTCGCACGAATACCGTAGCGATTTGTAGCTGAGTATCTGGTGGTAATGGTGAAGGGCTATGGGGAGCAGGATTAGCAGTGCGCTGATGACGTCGTTACTCACCTTCTCTCTCTCAGAGAGGATTTTAGCAAGGCTTTCAGGGTTGTTGGGAGCTTTGACTCCTAACCCTTCCTTTATCGCGATGTACGTGTAAAGTGTCGAAACAAGGTAGTGCCCTGGGAAGCTCTCACACGCGCCTCTAGCGCACTCTTCCTGATATGTGACCGCGGCCTTGCCCACGTCGTGAAGAAGCGCTGCGATCAGGACAGCCTCCCTGCAGCTCTCCGCGTCCAGCCCCATCAACTTGGAGACCTTCCTCGATAGGGCCTCGAGCTCCCATGTCTGTGCAGCGACTTTGTAGGTCTCGAAGAGGTGCGCGCAGAGCCTCTCCTCCTCACCACCCCTCCGCCAGGCGTAGCAGGTCATACCCTGAAGCCCACCCCTGGCTCGTAGGCTTCCTCGTCTACCAGGTAGCCGGCAGCGAGGGGGTACGCGGACTTTTTCTCCACGAAATCTTTCATCAATGACCTGTAAGTGCTCACATACTCGCGCGCCTCAGGGCGCGGTACCTGGCACCTCTCCACGAGTACCTGCTCGTCCTCGCTTAGCCCCACGCACACGAAGCCCTTCACGTACTCCTGCAGCCTTCTAGCAAGGCTCAAGTCATAGCCAACCGCATGAGCAAGAACGTCTCCTACGTCTTCAGCGCTGTCAGGGAGACCCACGAAGATCTGCGTGAGCGGCTCCCTCAGGATGGAGTAGCTCATGCTCTCCTCGATGTCACTGAGATGCCTGCTGGGCGGGAATGGCGCGAGGGCCAGCTTCTTGTACACGTCGTAGGCAGCACCGTCTTCTACCAGCTTGCTCAGCTGCTCGCGCATTAGCTCGATGAGGTTGTGGTACCCGTAAACCTTCCGGCCATCTCTCTCGTAGTCGAAGGGCAGCCTCCAGTCGATGTAACCCTCGCTTAACGCTCTGTCCAGCCACTCCACGAGCCCAGCTTGAGCTCCCTCAACTTTCACCACGTGCACAAGCCCCTCGCAGCCTTCTCCCTGGCGCTTTCTTAGATCCCTGCACACCCTCCCCACGACCTGGACAATTGAGAAGGCGTTCACCGCTTCCACGAATGCGGCGTCGAAGTCCCAGTTCACACCAGCCTCTACCACGGGCGTTGCAACAGCGACAAACCCCTTCTCCGCTTTCAGCATGCTGCCTATCCTCTCAAGTGCTCTGTCGCGGTCTCCCAAGGTTAACTGCCCGTGCAGGAGGGCGCACTCCACACCCCCTCTGAGGGCTTTGAACGTCTCCACAGCATCTCTCACGCGGTTCCTCACCACGAGCACCTTCAGCCCGCTCTCCGCGAGCTCCCGAGCCTTTCTCGCAAGCTCGTCCTCGCCGATCATTGCCGTCTTCCACTCGACGGACTTGGCCTCCTCCTCGTACTCGGCATCCTTAACTATGGTCTCCGAGCCAGCGACCATCTCCTCTCTACCGAGGGAAAAGACTCTGAGCGCGCCGCCCGACCACTCCCGGAGCTTCTGCTTGAACCAGCTGCCCACAGTCGCGGACATTACCACAAGAGGGGTTTTCGCGCGTTGAGCATACTCTACGAGAACCTTCATGAAGGCCAGCATCCTCCCCGTATCTTCTTCCTCGGGGTAGCGCAGCACTATATGCGCCTCGTCCATGAACACAGCGGACGTGAATACCCTGGCCCTCACCTTCGCGTAGCGCTTCACCGTCTTGAAGCTCTCCGAGACTGGCAGGCGCAGGAGGTTGTAGGCAAAGGAGTCGAGCGTGGACACGACAGCCTTCGCATCGAAGGATGGGCTCTTCCGCCCACCCCTCTCCTTCAGCAACATGTCCATGCCCATCTGGTACGCAATGTCCTCGCTCCTGAGGTTCATTCTCTCGAAGGCCTTCCTCACGAGGTTCAGCGGCTCGTCAGCATCGCGCTTGAATGCCCCTAGGTAGGTCCGCGTGTACAGGTCGGTTACTATTGCTCGGAGCGGGAGGACGTGAATAAGATTGTACGCGTAGCCTTGCTCGTGAAGCTCAGCTGCCAATAGGGGGGCCGAGATGGACTTACCGTAGCCTGTCGGAGCTTCCATGAGCAGTATCTGGCCTGGCAAGTACCCTCTGCAAAGGGTGTCCCTAGCTTCTTCGATAAGCTTCCTCATCCTCCGGCAAGCCTGCTTGAGCCTATCTGAAGCCTCTGGGAGAGGGTCTGCCAGCGGTCACCGAGAAGCTCGAAAGCCTCGGCATGAAGGTCTTGCGAGCACAGAGCCCTCAGCGGCGCGTACAAGTGCTCGGGCCTCCTGTACATGTAGTGCTTCGCCAGCCCCTCAGAGAGACTCTGCACAAACCCCCTATACTTGTTGTACCCCTCCCTTGGGAAGTTCCTGACAAGCTGGTAGACCGTGCCCGCTATCCCTCCCCTGCGCAGGAGCACTGCGAGACCCGTTACGTCAAAGATATCGAACCCCTTCGCCATGACCTTTGTCCTCGTTTGCGTAAGCCTGAGGTACTCTACTACGAGTGGACTCCTTACGACCTCTCTTAGTTGCCCCCGAAGAGCCCTCGCAACAGCAGCCGCAGCGCCGACAAGTATGGGAAATACCCCTCCACCTCCTTCGGCTACACGCCTGGCCACTACGTGAACTCTGGCCTGCATCTCGTCAAGGATCGGTGTGGTAAGCACTGGCGAGCGCACGTTGACTAAAACATAGCCGTACTCCCACCTGTTTTCTTCGACCTGCACTCTGTAGGCTCCGGTGAGGTAAGCGCCCACGAGACTGAGCGCTAAGACATCCTCGCCTATGCGAAACACATCCCGCTTGGCCCGCCCACCTCCCATGTTTACTCGTGTAAGCTCGGCGAAATCCAGTGACAGCGCAGAGGGGGGAGTCAAAGAGCCAGGCCGCTGCCCCGTGGCCAGCCTTTCCAGCAATTCCCGAGCCAGCTTAAGAGTTAAGTTCTTGGGGTCATTGCCGACCAAGGGGAGGGGTCTCACGCGCTCTGGGTCTATCTTCACTTTACCCTTCGTCTTGATCTCTGCCATTCTTATTTTCGCGTCAAGCTCTTGAAGGAGCTCAGGCGCCATACCGCCGAGCCCTTCCTCGCGCAGGTTCTCCAGGGTGCGGTTAGCGAGTAGCAGTGTTGCAGCCTCTGAGAACCAGGCGAAGGAGTATCCTCGGAACAGGGCTAGGTTCTCCGCTGTGATCACCTGCGCGGAGGCGCCAGCCGACCTCTTGCGCTGTCCTCTCCCCAACGGGCTCACCCCTCGACGACGCTCCTAGGCACAGGCACCTCAACGGTTCCAGTGCTTGCTCTCAGCTTCAGCACGATGCCCTGCTCGCTGAGCTCTACGCTGAGCGCGCTGAACCCTGGTGGTTTGGGCACAACGAACTCTTCTCTCTCAATTTCATCAGCGCTTCTCGCCCGCTTTTCGAAATTCCTCCTGCTTAGCTTCGGCATCAGTTGTATCTCGTGAGGCCCGCTGAAGCTGCTGGCCACTCGCCTGGGAAAGTAGAAGGTCGTATAGCACTCAGCAGCAGGAGCAACGACCTTCTCGACCTCCTCGCAGACAACGTTATTCACAGAGACCAATCCCTCCTTGCGCCCTACCCTAACTATCCCGTAGGCGTGCTTGGCAAGATCCCTGTCACGGACTATGTACAGCAGGAGTAGGCGGTTAAAGAAGGATGCCGCCCGAGGAGCTACCGTGTACGCCATATCCACTTTGGAGCGATGCTCAGAGCGAAGATAAGGGTGCTGGTAGATCCTCTCGATAGTTCTGAAGAGGAGGTAGCCGTCCAGCACCCCGGCGGCCGCGTAGTCCACCTTCTCCAGGAGCTTTACGGCCGCGGACACGCCGTCTCTGAGCTCTTGCATGCTGCCTTGGGCCCGCAGGTACGCGTAAGCCAGCGCGCCCACCAGCGTGGTAGGCGGCG
>JAJHRT010000003.1 GCA_020833575.1 Thermofilum sp.
AGAAGGTTAAGAAGTGCTGGTCCAGCTTGTTCACCCCGAGGGCCATATTCTACAGGGAGAGCAAGGGCTTCGCGCACGAGAAGGTGCTGATAAGCGTTGCCGTCCAGAAGATGGTGAACTCCCGCTCCGCCGGAGTGATGTTCACAATACACCCTGTGACCGGCGAGGAGGACAAGATAGTGATCGAGGGAGCGTGGGGTCTGGGGGAGGCTGTGGTCGCCGGCAAGGTGACGCCCGACGAGTGGGTTGTCGACAAGAAGACGCTCTCGATAATCGAGAGGAGGATATCCGAGAAGGCCTTCGAGATCGTGAGGGACCCGGGGACTGGGAGGAACGTGGAGAGGGAGGTGGAGCCCGAAAGGAGGGCTGCGCCGTGCCTCAGCGACGAGGAGGTGAGGAGGCTGGCGGAGCTCGCTGTGGCTATTGAGAAGCACTACGGCAGAGCCATGGACATAGAGTGGGCCATTGATAGGGACCTGCCCTTCCCGCAGAGCGTCTTCATCGTCCAAGCGAGGCCCGAGACCGTGTGGAGCTCCCGCAAGGCGGAGGCCAAGCCAGCGGAAGTCAAGGCCGCGCGGCTCGCAGAGGCAAAGGCTGTTGTTAAGGGCCTGCCCGCGAGCCCCGGCGTGGCCTACGGCAAGGCGAAGGTCTGCCTGACGCTGGAAGACGCGAAGCAATTAATGCAGAAAGGCGACATTCTAGTTACTAAGATGACAGATCCAGATTGGGTCCCGTACATGAGACTTGCTTCAGCAATCGTTACGGATGAAGGTGGAATGACCGCGCATGCCGCCATTGTCAGCAGGGAGCTGGGCATACCCTGCATTGTGGGCACTAGGGAGGCCACCAAGGTCATGAAGACTGGGGAGTACTACACCGTGGATGCTAGAGCAGGGGTTGTCTACGAGGGCTACGTTGAGGAGCTCGTGGGTAGGAAGGAGGAGAAGCCCGCAGCCGCAGCCGCCGCAGCTGCACCCATCGAGATCGTGCTGAAACCCGTGACCGCCACAAAGATCTACATGAACCTGGGCGTGCCCGAGAAGATCCACGAGTACAAGAACCTGCCCTTTGACGGCATTGGTCTCATGCGCATCGAGTTCATCATGGCCAGCTACGTCGGCGACCACCCACTCTACCTGCTCGAGACTGGGAGGGGCGACGTCCTCGTGAACAAGCTGGCTGAGGGCATTGCGATGGTCGCGAGAGAGATCTACCCGAGGCCTGTTGTGGTCAGGTTCAGCGACTTCAAGACCAACGAGTACAGGCAGCTCAGGGGTGGGGAGAAGTACGAGCCGCACGAGGACAACCCAATGCTCGGCTGGCGGGGTGTCAGCAGGTACATTAGCCCGCAGTACGAGAAGGCATTCAGGCTGGAGGTCAAGGCGATTAAGAAGGTCAGGGACGAGATGGGCCTTAGCAACGTGTGGGTGATGGCGCCCTTCGTGAGGACCCTCTGGGAGGCGGAGAGGTTCATCAGGCTCCTGGCTGAGGAGGGCCTGGAGAGCAGCCGCGACTTCAAGATATGGGCTATGGCGGAGGTGCCAAGCATAATCTTCCTCGCCGAGGAGTTCTCCAGGTACTTCGATGGCTTCAGCATAGGTTCAAACGACCTAACCCAGCTCACACTCGGCACGGACAGGGACAGCGCTATCCTGCCTAAGATAGACCCGAGGTACTTCGACGAGAGAGACCCAGCGGTCAAGACAGCGATAGCCATGCTCATCGAGAAGGCTCACAACTCGCCCTACGGCTACAGGACTGTGAGCATCTGTGGCCAGGCGCCGAGCGTCTACCCAGAGTTCACGGAGTTCCTGGTGAGGCACGGTATCGATAGTGTCAGCGTGAACCCTGACGTCGTGGTGAGTACACGCGAGCTCGTAAGCTCCATCGAGCGCAGGATACTGCTTGAGAGGAGCCTCGGCATCGAGAGGTACGACGAGGAGCTGGGCTGGCCAATGAAGAGGCAGAGGAGAGGGTTGCCGAACGTCTGGGCGCGCAGGGTCGACGACATATTCTAACCTACCTAATACCTGAATCCTTAAGGTTGCACGAGGGGTCGCGAGAGTTTTTCTCTGAACCTATTCCCGGCGCAGCTGCAATCTATACGAAGCTCAGGTAGCAGCCTACAGATCAGCTCGCAGACCTCATGGAAGCTATCCGCGGTTCTCTGGGACACCGGGGACAGGAACTCCACGTTGTCGCTCACAACGCCTACTATCCAGGCCTTACCTTTGAAAGCTCCAACCCCCCAGGCCGTCGCGAGCAGCTGGACCGGTGTGATTCTGTGAGCCCAGAGGTTTCTAAGGACCTCCACGTCTACATTCTCAAGCTGTACTTCCAGGGCGACGACCTCGCCTGGCTTGCCCCACTCTGTCCCTAGAGCGTCCACGATAACGGCCTTATCTGCGTCGCGGAGTAGCTCTACAGCCTCGAAGACGTCGAGCTCCACGGACGCCGCGGGAGCCCCGCACTCCTGCAGGGCTTCCGCTGCTAGCACGCCAAAGGCGTCATCCCCAGCCAGCCTGTTGCCCAGGCCGAGGATTACTGCCTTAGGCACAGACAGATGCCACCTCGCGCGCTGCGTGCTCTCTTATCAGCTCCTTGCAGAGCCCTTTGTCCTCGGAGGGCTCGCACTCAACCACAGTCACGGTTTGCTGAACTCCCAGCGCGGCGAGCCCCCCGAGGAGGTCATCAATGTCCAGAGAGCCTCTGAGGCTAGCGCCGAGCCTTTCCAGAGAGGGCTCACTGCCCCCCTCAGAGGCCTTGAACTCCCTTGTGTAAAGCCCGGGAGCGCGCCCCCGCCGCTTTAGGGTGTATATGACGATCTGGCTCGGCGAGTGCCTCTCGATTATGTACTTCACGGTGAGGCTGTCAGCCGACATGTCCTCTACTGCCACGTTGCCGCAGTCTGAGTACTCCGAGGCGAGGGTGCTCATAACCTTTATGAGCTCCTCGCACTCAGGGCTTACGCCGCAGACGAACCCCAGCAGCTTCCTCTGCACGCCTACGAGCTGTCGCAGCGGCAAGGAGGGTCCGTGTTTCTCGACGAACTCCAGAAGCGTCTCCAGGTTACCCCCTTCAGCTGGGGGTTTGAGCTTCAGCACCCTGTCTCTCAGGGAGGCTAGGTATGCCTCTCTGATTACGGCTGTAGGGTCAAGCAGCCTCTTCAGAGTAAAGTACACTGCTGCTATCTTGCGAACAGCGGCCTCTAGTTCTTCATCCATGGGTATCGGCCTCTGCCTTCACTATGCGCTGGGGGACAGCACTTAAAATCGTTTTTGAACCTCCTTCTACTTATATATCAAAATTTCTACATAATCATATCGCTTTTGCATTTTTCCAAAGCCTCCCGGCAAAACTATGATGAATTTTCTACATTGGTGCTACTTATAACGTGAAAGTCCGGGAAAGCTATGTTAAATAGAAAGGAAAAGAATAATAATAGGCAATTGCAATAGCCTCCCCGCTATGAGGGCTGATCTCGACGGGAAGTTACAGCTGTCGAGAAGGGATTTCCTGAGAGCTGTAGGATCGACAGCGCTTCTAGCATCCCTGAATTGGCCAGAGC
This sequence comes from Thermofilum sp., assembly GCA_020833575.1. Lineage (GTDB taxonomy): Archaea > Thermoproteota > Thermoprotei > Thermofilales > Thermofilaceae > Thermofilum. Next base: position 3,569 of record JAJHRT010000003.1, read on the forward strand.
TCTACAAGGTAGCGTTCTCGCAAGTAGCTTCTGGCGCGATAAACATTGTCTGGTTTGAAGCTCAGGACTGCGCGGGCAACACTACAGCGCTGATTCAGGCTACCTCCCCGGACCTCATAGACATTCTGGGTGGGAGCTTCCACCTGGTGGGGCCTGGCAGGGTGAAGCTGGCGTTTCACGAGACGGTAATGCCCGAGTGGGGTGAGAGCGCTCTCGACATAGCTAGGGCTGCGGCAGAGGGGAAGCTTGACCCCTTCGTTCTCGTGCTTGAGGGAAGCTTCCCGCAGGATGAGAAGGCTGGGGGGCCGCCCGGCAGCGACTACTACTGCTACATAGGGGAGGAGGGAGGGAAGCCCATCTCGTGCGTGGAGTGGATGCGGCGGCTGCTTCGCAGGGCCGTCGCCGTGGTATCGGTGGGCAACTGCGCCTCATACGGCGGCCTTGTTGCCAACAAGGTCATAGAGAGGGTTCCCGGCCTGCCCTCCTCCACATGGTCCGACAGCCCCACCGGAGCGGTAGGCTTCTTCGACGACCCCATACGCGGCATAAAGGGTCTCGTCAGCCTGCTGCCGGAGGCAGAGCCCTTCAGGCGCTTCATAAGGGGTGAGTGCTCCCTGAAGCCCGGGGAGATAAGGTCTGACTGCAGGCCGGCGATGGCGGTTCCAGGCTGCCCGGCGAACGGTGACGGGCAGCTGAGGGCCCTCGCGAGCCTGGTTCTCTGGGCTCTGGGGGTGCTCCCGCTACCGGAGCTTGACGAGTACTGGCGCCCCAAGTTCATCTATGGTCGGACAGTTCACGAGCAGTGCCCGCGCGCGGGCTCCTACGCTGCGGGCGACTTCAGGCAGCGTCCCGGGGACAACGACTTCAGGTGTCTCTACGCTGTCGGCTGCAAGGGACCGATCTCCAACTGCCCGTGGAACAAGGTCGGCTGGGTTAACGGCGTCGGCGGACCCACGAGGACGGGTGGTGTGTGCATTGGCTGCACAATGCCAGGGTTCACGGACGCCTACGAGCCCTTCTACAAACCTCTCCAAGCCCCGCGGGTGCCCACAGGCCTTGAGGGCGCAGCAGCGGTCGCAGCGCTCCTCGCGGGCCTTGGCCTCGGCTACCTGACCTCTCGGGGCGTTGAGAAGGCTAAGGCTGAGGCCGAGAAGGGTGAGAAGGCATGAGCGTGAAGGAGCTGTTTATCGACCCGATCACGAGGATTGAGGGCCACCTAGCCCTTCGAGCTCTCGTCGACGTGAATACGCGCAAGCCTACTGACGTCTGGGTCTTCGCGACGATGTTCCGCGGCTTCGAGGTATTCCTGAGGGGCAGGCCGCCCGAGGACGCCATCCACATAACCTCGAGGATATGCGGTGTCTGCGGCGCTAGCCACGCTAACGCGGCCATGCACGCCGTGGACATGGCCTACGGCGTGGCGCCGGAGCCCCTGGGGGTCGCGCTCAGGAACATGGCCTTCGCGATGACTGACCACCTCTACGATCACCCGCTCATACTCAACATGCTGGGAGGCCCCGACTACAGCGAGGCCATTGTGAAGAAGCTCACCCCGAAGGTCTGGGCTGACGCGCAGAGGGTTGACGCGCCTCACAGGGACATACACGGCTTCGCGAAGATCGCGGACATAATGAGGGCCCTGAACCCCATTGAGGGCAAGCTCTGGCAGCTCACGGTGAAGTACCAGAGGATAGCCAGGGAGGCCGGTGTCCTCATCTACGGGAGGCACAGCCACCCGTCAACGATCATCCCGGGAGGCATCTCGACGGACCTGTCCAACGCCGAGTACCTCCTCGTCGGCTACACGTACAGGCTCGTCAAGCTGACCGCCTGGGCCAAGTTCCTCTACGCCGTCTGGCAGGATCTCGTCTGGTTCTACGAGGAGCACGAGAACTACAGGGACCAGGGCACAACGTATAGAAGGCACAACATGGTAAGCAGCGGCATATTCGACGACCCCGAGGAGTACTCCGCGCTCGACGGCTCCCCGGAGGACTTCTACAAGAACATCGACGAGGCTGCGGCGAAGAGAGTGGTCAAGCCCGGGGCCTTCGTGAACGGCGAGCTCGTCACCAAGAGCTACAAGGAGATCAACGTGAGCATAATGGAGTACGTGGGCGCGTCCTTCTACGAGGACTGGGCTGGGAAGTTCCCGCCCTACGCGGAGAACGACCCCGAGGGCAACAAGCTGCTATGGGGCAAGCAGGACCCAGCCTACCACCCGTGGAACAAGGTGACCATTCCGAAGCCCGGCGCTAGGGACTGGAACGGGAAGTACAACTGGGCGGCCACAGTGCGCTTCGTCTGGAAGGACGGGACGGTGGTGCCCTTCGAGGTGGGCCCAATCGCGCGCCTCACCGTCACGGCGTACCAGCCCAGCGACTTCGGCCCAGGCAACGGCGTGCTCAGAGTGACCCTGCCGAGGAGTGGCGGCGCCGAGGACCTCCCGCCCGCCGTGGTCGAGGAAATGACCCTGGAGTGGAAGGCTCCACCTTACTCAACCACGCTCCAGCGCGTGCTGGCCAGAGCCTTCAACGTGGCTATCGACGTGGCCGCCGCGTGGAAGAACCTGCTCGCGGCCATCGAGCTCGTGCGCGCTGGCAAGACCAAGACGTCGAGGCCCTGGAACCCGCCGGCGCGCAGAACCTTCGGCGTGGGCTTCACCGAGGCGTCCAGGGGCACTGTGAGGCACTGGGTCGTGCAGGAGGGAGGAAGGATTGTCAACTACCAGATCCACGCGCCTACGACGGGCAACGTGTCCCCGAAGGACAAGTGGGGCATGTCGCCCTTCGAGCAGAGTGTTGCGAACAGCGTGATCACCGAGGAGGCTGGACCTGACCACTGGGAGGGCCTCGACTTCGTCAGAGCGATTAGGTCCTTCGACCCATGCCTCGCGTGCGCTGTCCACATACAGTTTGGAGACGTGAAGACCGTGAAGAAGCTGATATACAGGTGAAAGAAAATGGATATTTTTGAGCTTGCTATTTACATTTTACCGCCCTACGTAGTGGCGCTCTTCGCCTTCGGGGTAGCCTACAGGGTCTCAAGGTACATCTTCATGTTCAGAAGAGTCCCGGTGAGAAGGAGGCAGAGGCCAGCGTCAAAGCTCCTGGCAGGGCTAGTTAAAACCTTCCTAGACCCCCTCATCATCGATGCGCGTATGAGGAAGTCGGACTTCATAGGCGGCCTTATACTACTGCATATCCTTGGAGTGATACCGCTCATATTCCTCCTGGGGCAGCACGTTGCCATGTTCTCGTACTGGTTCCCGCCTTACTCCGTGCTGCGCCCCCTCTCCATACCCTCCTCTGCAACCTCTCCGGCGCTAACGCTCACAGCCCCCCTTAAGCCGGCGAGCGAGATGTCCTGGACGTTCGTTGAGAGCGTGTGGGGACCTCTCACGGTGATCCTCAACGGCGACCTACTTGCAGTCCTCGCCATGCTCGGCGTGTCGTATAAGATCGGCGATAAGCTGTGGAGAGCTTACAGGAGAGTGGGCCACGTCAGACTGGGGGATTTCGCAGCTCTGCTGCTGCTCCTAGCGATCCTCGTCACGGGATTCCTCGCCACCCACCACCTGCCCTCGGGAGACATCGTTACTTACAGGTTCGTGCTGGGCACGCACATCCTGCTGGCGGAGGTGCTGGTTGCGGTGCTACCCTTCACGAAGTTCTGGCACTTCGTTTTCGGCTACTGGTACGGCAAGCTCCACGAGTGGTATGACCTGAAGTACAGGAGGGGTGCCCTATGAGCGGCTGGGAGGCTTTCAGCCCTGATACCCTCAGAAGCGAGGCTAAAGCCATAGCAGGCAGGCTCAACCCAGTGCTCCTCCACTTCGTAGAGGACTGTGTCGGCTGTGCGCTCTGCGAGGTAAACTGCCCGTACACCCCGGCTGGGGAGGAATACGGGCCTGTAGAGAAGGCCGAGCCCCTCAGGAGGATCGTGAGAGGCCAGGTCTTCCTGGCGGCGAAGGTCCTGCCGTGGCTCTTCGGCGCGAGGTTGCCGCGCAGCGCGGAGGAGCTCGACAGGTGGGCTGAGCTCGCGTACCGCTGCACCAACTGCGGGCTGTGCTACATAACATGCCCCTTCGGGATACACAGCGGCACCATGATACAGCACCTGAGGTACTCCCTCGCGAGGACTGGCCGCATCCCCACGCTGCTCAAGATGATGATGGACCTGGAGGCCTCTGGAAACGTACTGTCAGTCGAGGGCTTCAGCAAGGTGTGGTCCGAGCTCCTGGGGAAGCTAGAAGGGCTGGGCGTGTCCTTCGACAGAAAGGGTGCGAAGTACGTCTACCTGCCATCCCTGGCAGAAGCCCTGATAACGCCCGGCGCGCTGGTTGGCACGGCGAAGATTCTGAACAAGCTGGGTCTCGACTGGACTATGCCCAGCAAGCCCTTATCCGTGCGGGCGCCTATCGCGAACCTGGCGGGCGACAGCGGGGCCGCGCTAGAGGTCACGAGGAGGATAGTCGACTACGTCGCCGGGATCGGCGCTTCCACCGTGGTATTGAGCGACGGAGGCTACCCGTACCGGTTCCTCAGGTTCGACGCCCCCGCCTTACTCGGGAAGCCCCTAGGCTTCGAGGTGGTCCACATCGTTGAGCTGCTGCACGAGGCCCTGAGAAAGGGCTCGCTCAAGCTGAGGGAGGTCGACCAGAAGATCACCTGGCACAGCCCCTGCCAGCTGGGGAGGATGGGAGGCCTTATCGAGGAGCCCGCAGAGGTGCTGAGCTCGACCTCTAAGAACTTCGTAAAGCTGGAGAGCCACGGCCTCCTTAGCAAGTGCTGCGGCGGAGGCAACGCTATAGCTTGCGTGGTTCCACCGACCATCGAGATGTTCGAAGGCCTGCTGGGAGGCAAGATCCCCATCTCGGAGAAGGAGAAGGTCTTCCTCGACAAGCTCTACAAGGACATGCTGATAGCCAGCAAGGCTAAGGTCGACGAGATTAGGAAGAGTGGCGCATCGACTGTTATCACGGCCTGCGTGGGCTGCGTCCACACGCTGCAGCTGGCGAGCAAAGCCCACGGGCTAGGAGTGGAGATAAAGACGCTCCCCGAGTACATAGCAGAACTGCTTCCAGAGTAGTAGCGAAATTAGAAAATAAAAATCAAAAGAATTTTTCTTCTTCTGAAAAGCTTTCAGGGTACGCTTTTTTACATTGTAGGTTCTCAAGATGGATCAGAGGTACTCCTGCTCATCATTTCTCAGCAAGGCTATGTTACATCATCTCCTTGAGATAGTTCTCGCAGTTAGTGCGGATAAAGGTATTCGTCGAGCTGGGACTGTCCTGAAGCCTCCTCCAGCACTTCGCGCTCCTCACCGGCCTCCGCTCCGCCCTGAAGCTGTGCTTTGATCGCTCTCGCGAGTGAGGGTCCTATGCCGGGAACTCTGGCGAGGTCCCGCTCGCTGGCGGTCACCAGGTCGTAGAGCGACTTGAAGCCGTGGTTGAAGAGGCTCCTCGCCCTCACCCTGCCTATGCCGCGCAGGGACACGAGCTCGAGGAGCTCCTCCCTCACTCCGTGCTTTATGCGCTTGCTCAGTATGCTGAGGTTGGCCGAGTGCTCGGGGAAGCCGGCGACCTCTGCCACCTGGGATAGCGAGTAAGCAACCCACTCGGCGGTCTGCGTTAAGGAGTAGATGTCCCCCGGGCCCACGTCGTAGCGCTCGACTATGACGTCCTCCCTGACCTCGTTTATCCAGTCCTCCAGCAACAGAGCTGTCTTCAGGCGTGAAAGGTACCACTCGTACTCAACCTCGTCCTCGGGCGGGCTGGGCAGCTCCTCCCCGCGGCTCTGCAGCAGCTCTTCAAGCTTGTCGATGTCCTCCTTTCTGACGCTGACGGTTGTCATGTCTGGCGTGGAAGCCAGCAGGAAGAGGTAGGAGAGAGTGCTGCAGCGCTTCTTGCTCTTGAAGAACTCCAGGCCCATATGCGCCGTCATAGGGTCTATGTAAAGCTCGGCTACACGCTTGCCCACGGCCGTCGCCCTGATTCTCGCCCCCGTCCTCTCTAGGAAACCCGTGCTCAGTAGCCACCTGGTAACCTTCTCGACGGCGGCTTCGGCGGCGAGGGGGCTAAACTGGGCTGAGAAGAGGGTCCTCGAGAACACGCTTTTCAGGCTTTTCTCGTCCTTGATGCTGTCCTCTGTTGCCACCAGCGAGAGCACTTGCGACCTGAGCACCTGCTCGGAGCCCAGCTGGGAGAATATTCTCTCAGGCGAGGCGGCCACGTACTCTTTCATGAGAAACTCCACCTCTCTGGCCGTCCTGGCGATGAGAACGGCTTCCCCCTCTAAGTCGTACTTCGGCCTCCCGGCGCGCCCAGCCATCTGCTTGTACTCCATCACGGAGATTCTCTCATGGTAGCCCAGCTCGACGTTGTACCTGCGGTAGTCGGTTATGACTACACGCTTGGCGGGGAGGTTCACCCCAGCCGAGAGGGTTGGTGTGGCCACCACGACTTTGAGGACGCGCTCCCTGAAGAGCTGCTCGACTATGCTTCTCGAGGTGGAGGAGAGCCCTGCGTGGTGAAAGGCGACACCGCTTTTCACGAGGTTTGCCAGCTCCTCAGACACCTTATCGCTGTGGCTCTGGAGTATTCTTGCGGCAGCTGCTGCCAAGAGCCTGTGCTCGCGCTCGCTCAGGAACTTGCGAGCTGCTGCAGAAACCCTCCGCGCGTCACTGACAGCTGCTCTCCGAGTTGGGGAGAACACCAGCGCCTGACCCCCCTCCTCGAGCGTGTCCAGAACGAGGTCCACGAGAGCCCCCTCCCTAGGCTCCACTTCCTTAACTCCGCCGTCGTGGAAGTATATCGCTCCGTCGTAGTAGACTCCCTCGCGGAGCTTCACCGGCCGCCAGTCGACCCTCACGGGCTTTGCTCCCAGCCAGCTCGCTATCTCCTCCAGGTTCCTGACTGTGGCGCTGAGCCCCAGGAGCTGCACGTTGGGGAAGGAGCTCCTTATCCGCGTCAGAAGCATCTCTAGCACAGCCCCTCTCTTCTCAAGCCCCACCACGTGAATCTCATCGGCGACAACCAGCGATATGCTGCTGAACCACGGCGCTTTGTGCCTAAGCAGGCTGTCAGCTTTCTCATTGGTAGTGATGATCACGTCGTACTTCCCCAGCTCCGGGTCCGAGGAGTCGTAGTCACCTGTACTGAGGGCCACTTTGTAGCCAAGGGGGCTGAAGACCTCCCTAAACTCCTGGTACTTCTCCGCCGCAAGCGCCCTGAGAGGTGCCAGGTAGAGCGCCTTACCCCCGCTTACGAGGTGGCGTAGTGCCGCGAGAACGGCGATGAGGGTTTTTCCAGAAGCCGTGGGGGCTGCCAGAACTATGCTCTCTCCATCCAGCACGCCGCTCTTAATCGCCGCTTCCTGGGTTGGGTAGAGCTTCTCAATCTTCAGCACGTCGAGCAGCTTCCTCGCAACCTCCTCGCCGAAGTACTTTGAGAGCACATCGAGTACTTCTGTCATTTAGCGCCTTCCCTTCCCCCTACACGGTCGTTATTATGTAGCCTTGCCTCGGCATCATGATCTCGCCGCTCTCGTAGAGCTTCTCCAGAACCTTCCGGACGAAGGCCTCGTCGAGCCCCCTCGCCTGCGCCTCCTTGACCACGTCCTCGACCTTGACGGGGTTGCCGTTGCTGCTCCTAACTAGCTCCTTAATGATGTCGAGGAGGAGGATTATCTTCTCGCGCTGGGACTTGGGCTGCCCTGTCATCACTGTGTCTATGTCCACCGTCTTTGTTGCGATGTCTATACCGACGTTTCTGAGGAAGTGCTCCATGAGCCGTATGGCGACCTCGGCATCCTTCTCGGTGACCACGCTCCTCAGGTGCATCCTCGCGTGCGCCTCGGAGAGCCTGATCAAAGCCTCCAGCTGCCTGGGGGTGATCGTGATAGGGGATTCGGGCTCCTCGCTCCTGGCACGCATGCTGACGTAGAAGTCCACGATCTTGGCCTTGGCTTCCTCCGAGAGACGCGGCCTGACGTGTTTTCTCGCGTAGGCGATGTACTTCTTAAGCAGCTGAGGCGGTATCAGGTTCTCCAGCTCCTGCGGGTACGCCTCGCGGTGAAAGTCTATCACGTACTGCGCGAGCTCCCGGTCCTTCTCCCTGTTGGGCGTGTCGCGGAGTATGAATATTAGGTCAAACCTGGACAGGATCGTCACTGGGAGGTCTATATTCTCGGCGATGTTCCTGTTGGGTAGGTAGCGCCCGAAAGCGGGGTTCGCCGCCGCGAGTATAGAGGCCCTGGCGTTGAGCGTGGCGACGATGCCAGCCTTCGCTATGCTCACCGTCTGCTGCTCCATGGCCTCATGTATGCTCACGCGGTCCCTGGCCTCCATCTTGTCAAACTCGTCAATGCACGCTATACCCCCGTCCGCTAGCACGAGCGCTCCTGCTTCCAGGTAAAACTCTCCGCTGCTTTTCTCCTTCACTACAGCCGCGGTGAGACCGGCGGCCGTAGCCCCCTTGCCGGAGGTGTATATTCCTCTGGGGGCGATGAAGCTTACATAGCGCAGGAGCTGGCTCTTCGCGGTGCCGGGATCCCCTATCAGCAGTATGTGAATATCACCTCTCACCCTGATGCCATCGGGGTACACCTTCGGCACCCCGCCGAACAGGAGGAGGGCTATCGCGAGCTTCACCTCCCTGTACCCGTATATCGAGGGGGCGATGGAGTTCACGATCAGCTCCTCCAAGTCCCCCCTCCTGGAGAGCTCCAGTATCCTCTTCTCGTCCTCAGGCGTTATCTCCACGTCCAGCGTCTCCTTGGCAGCCACCTCCACGTAGTTCGCCTCCATGTAGGGGTGGTAGACGGGGGGAGCGTTCTTCAGGAACTTCTTATCCTCTTCCACCCTCAGGAAACCGACCACGGTAACTCTATCGCCAGGCCGCACGGTGTCCACCAGGTCATCCCTGACGACGACCTCGATGGACCTGGGAAGCTGCCCGGGCGGCAGCTCCTCGGGCTTCTCCTGGAGCACAAACTTCTGCACGTCGACGAACCGGCTTTTCTCAGCCACGAGAACAAAGCCCTGGGATTTCCTACCCTCCCTGCTGCACTCAGGGCACTGCGTCGGCTTGACGAGGCTGCCTTCCTCCTGCCTCACCACCTCCTCGTGCCCGCACGTCTTGCACCTGAATACAGCCTCGACAAGCTCCTGCTTCACAGGTGATATCTTCGTGACTATGCCCTCGACAGCTATAAGCTTCCCAAGGTGTCTGGCGCGTATTTCCCGTATCTTGACGTGGAAGCTCTCGGGAAGCCTCCTTATCCTTGCGTGGAAGGTCTTAACCTTCTGCGCGTACTCGGGGTCTTCCACCATCATTACCTGCTGGATGGCCTTGGAAGCGCTCTCCAGGAAGACCGAGGGGGATTCGACAAGGATGTCCGCCAGGACCCTGTCGTAGCTGAGGAGGTCGTCGAAGTCTATCACGAGGGAGACGCCGTTCTCTGCGCTCATCCTGCGGAGGGCTTCCCTGTACTTCTCCCTGCCGCCCACCCTGTAGTCCTTTATGAAGTCCATTATGCGCTCCACGAGGGCGAGCGCCTCGAGAACTGCCTGCGTCACACCTTCTCACCCCCTGCTACCAGGCTCACTAGGGACTTGGTCCATCCAGAGAGGAGCTCGCACAGGGTCACGTAGAGAATCTGCTCCTCAAGAGTCATGTTCTTCATCTTATCCTTGCTAGGTGTCGGGTTCTTCGACGCAAGCTGCGCTATCTTGAGGGAGCGTAGTCTAACCAGATCCGCGAATGCTATCCTCACCCTTCTCAAGTTCTCTTCCGCGCTCTCATCGCCCTTCCGCGCCCTCTCCCTCAAGCTGTTGGCGAGCAGCATAACTTTTAGGTAGAACCCCTCTTCGAGCGGCTGAAGATCCTCGGTTTTCTCCTCCGCCCAGGATAGCTTTTTGAGGGTTGAGTAGCTAGGTAACCCCTCCAGGTCAAGCTCCGCATACCCCTCCCTGAGCAGAGCCAGTGCGTAGGGGTAAGGGAGCTTTACCTTCTGTCCGGCTCTCAGCTTTAGTATTTGCAGGGGGGTTTTCCACGAGGTATCCTTTACTATCACGAGTGGGACGTCCACATCCATGTACACGGCGGTGGTATGCAGCGTTCCGCAGAGGCTCATCTCGTGCTTTATTCTCCGATCATGGGTCTAAACCTGCACTGTGAGATAACTCCGAAAGTAAAACTTAGCAAGCTCGTCATACGTACGTTTAACGGAGGAGGCTAAGGAGAGCAGCCCCCGCGCGATGCATATATCCAAGAGACGCCTCCCTGCTGCGTGATGGGCGAGTACAAGGTCCGCGACGTCAGCCTCGCCGACAAGGGGAAGATTGCTGTGGAGTGGGCACAGGCACAGATGCACGTCCTATCTCGCCTCCGCGCTCGCCTATCAAAGGAGAAGCCCCTGAGGGGGGTTAGGGTTGCAGCCTGCATGCATGTTACAAAGGAGACCGCCGTCCTCATGCTCACGCTCAGGGATGCGGGCGCGGAGGTTGCCCTCGCAGCCTCCAACCCCCTCTCGACGCAGGACCACGTGGCGGCTTACCTAGCGACGGAGGGGATACATGTTTATGCGTGGCGGGGGATGAGCCCTCAGGAGTACTTCACCGCCATCGCGACAGCTGCTAGCATCTCGCCCACGATAACCATGGATGATGGGGGGGATCTCACGGTCATGCTGCACAAGATTGCTCACGGAGTCCAGGAGGGTCTCGACTACGAAATAGGCAGTAAGCTGTTGTCACCCGAAGTGGTCAAGGGGGTCAGGGGAGGTACCGAGGAGACGACTACGGGTGTCATAAGGCTGAAGGCTCTCGAGAGGGAGGGCAGGCTGCTTTACCCTGTCATCGCGGTTAACGACTCGAGAACTAAGTACCTGTTCGATAACAGGTTCGGGACGGGGCAGTCCACAATAGACGGCATCATGAGAGCCACGAACATCCTGCTAGCCGGGAAGACGGTTGTGGTCGCTGGCTACGGCTGGGTTGGCCGAGGGATTGCCTGGAGAGCCCGTGGGATGGGTGCCCGCGTGGTAGTCGTGGAGACAGACCCGGTGAAGGCGCTTGAGGCTTACTACGAGGGCTTCTACGTAACAGACATGATTTCCGCTGCGGCAATGGGGGACGTGTTCATCACAGCTACCGGCAACGTGAACGTCATCAGGAGGGAGCATATGGAGAGGATGAAGGACGGTGCCATTTTGGCTAACTCGGGGCATTTCAATGTGGAGATATCCCTAAAGGACCTGGAGGACCTAGCAATCGGCAAGCGCAGGATAAACGAGGTTGTCGAGGAGTATACGCTGCGGGACGGCAGGCGGCTCTACCTGCTGGCTGAGGGGCGCTTAGTCAACCTGGTAGCAGCAGAGGGCCATCCCAGCGAGGTCATGGACCTCTCCTTTGCGAACCAGGCTCTAGCAGTCCTTCTCCTTGCTAGGAAGGCTGAGAAGCTGCGCGCAAAAGTGTACAGGCTGCCCAGGAGCATAGACGATAAGGTCGCCAGGCTCAAGCTGGAGGCCCTGGGCGTGCGTATAGAGAAGCTCACGGAGGAGCAGAAGAAGTACCTGATGTCTTGGAGTATTTAGACTGCGCGGCACGTGCACCGCATTACCGCGACTCATGGGAGGCTATCCTTTATATTATCTCCCCACTTTCACTCGAATCCGACGAGGTGTTGGGCTTGCCGGGTAAGGAGGAGAAGTGGCTGGTACTCGCAGCTTGGCCCTACGTCCACGGCGCCCCCCACCTCGGGAACCTGATAGGCTCGGTTCTCTCTGCGGATATTGCTGCGCGTTTTCTGAGGATGAGAGGTGCCCAGGTAGTATTCGTGAGCGGCTCCGACATGCACGGCACACCCATAGAGGTAGAAGCTCTGAAGCGGGGTGTTAAGCCGGAGGAGTTCGCGGAACAGAACCACGAGTATATAAAAGCGCTATTCGAGAGATGGGAGATAAGCTTCGACAACTACTCGAAAACCGAGAGCGAGACGCACAAGAGGTTTGTGAGAGAGTTTTACACCAGGGTGTACGAGAACGGCTTCGTCTTCGAGGACACGGTGCAGCTGTACTACTGCGAGAGGGACAAGATGTTCCTCCCGGACCGCTTCATAGTGGGCACCTGTCCCTACTGCGGCTATGAGAAGGCCTACGGCGACCAGTGCGAGAACTGCGGAAGATTGCTTGAGCCTACACTGCTCATAAACCCCAGGTGCGCGATATGCGGTAGTCCTCCGGTGCTCAGGACCACGAAGCACTGGTTCTTCGACCTCCCCAAGCTGCAGGGCGACCTCGAGAAGTACATCGAGTCGAACAAGCAGCTCCCACCCAACGCGCGCAATATGAGCCTGCAGATACTGAGGGACGGCCTCAAGCCTCGGGCTTTAACGAGGGATAACAAGTGGGGGATTCCTGCGCCCTTCCCCGGAGCAGAGGGGAAGACTATCTACGTGTGGATGGAGGCCGTCCTTGGGTATATTTCGGCGACAATCGAGTACTTTGAGAAGAGGGGTGAGCCGGACCGCTGGAAAGACTTCTGGCTTGACCCCGCTACCAAAAGTGTGTACTTCATCGGGAAGGACAACATACCATTCCACACGCTAATCCTGCCGGCACTCCTACTCGCAAGCAAAGGAGGCTATGTGCTCCCGTGGACCGTCGCATCCACCGAGTACCTCCTTTTCCGGGGCCTGAAGTTCTCGAAAAGCAAGAGGATAGGCATCTGGGCGGACGAGGCCCTCGAGGTGTTTCCTGTGGACTACTGGCGCTTCGCGCTGGTAGCGCTGCGCCCGGAGGTCAGGGATACGAACTTCACCTGGGAGGAGTTCCAGAGGATTATAAACAACGACCTAAACGACAACATAGGCAACTTCGTCCACAGGGTCCTCGTTCTCGCTCAGAGGAAGTTTGGCGGGGAGGTTCCGGAGCCGAGAAGTCCCCGCGGGGAGCATTTCCGGGAGGAGATCAAGAGACGATACGAGCAGGTTACGCAATCGATGGAATCCTTCAGGTTCAAGGAGGCTCTCCAGGAGATCCTGATGCTCTCGTCCTCGGGCAACTCGCTGCTCAACAACGAGAGACCGTGGGAGCTTCCAGCCGATGAGGCATCTGGCGTCGTCTTCGTCGCTCTGCACGCAGTGAAGGCCATCGCGATAATGCTTCACCCCATAATACCCAGCAGTTCCCAGAGGATGTGGGAACTGCTGGGGTACCAGGACAGGATATCGGAGCACTCGTGGGAAGAAGCACTCAGCCCAGTACCCCCTGGCCAGAAGCTACCCGAACCTAAGCCTCTTTTCACGAAGATCTCTGATGAAGACATCAAGCGTGCTGTGGAGCGGATAGAAGAGCTGCGCGCGCAGGGCTAGTCTACAACTTCGCCTTCCAGGTGGAGCGGGGTAGATTTTGTTATCCTTACCTTCACGAAGTCACCAGCCCTTAACTCGTAACCCTTCATTATCACGAGCTTGTACTCAGGTGTCCTGCCGGCAGCATCCCCTCTGAACGAAGTACCATTTACGAGGACTTCCGTCAGCTTACCCTCGTACTTCCTGTTCACCTCGCCGGAGATCCTCAGCGCGAGCTCTGAGGCTAGGCGGCTACGCCTCTTCTTCACCGGCTCAGGAACCCCGGGTAGCAGGTAGCCCTTGGTGAACGGTCGCAGTGTGTATCTGGCAACGTGGACTTTGTCGAACATAATTTCCTCCAGCAGCTTCAGCGTGCTCTGGAAGGCCTCTTCCGTCTCACCCGGGAACCCTACTATAATGTCCGTGACCAGGCTGCTCAGCCCGACCCCCTCCCGTACTCTCTCAACCAGGGACTTGTACTCGCCCACGGTGTACTTCCTGTTCATCAGCGAGAGAACTCGGTCATCGCCGTGCTGCACGGGAATGTGGAAGTACTTGTACAGCCTAGGGTCTTTGAAGAGGGGTACCAGCTCCTCGACAATCTTGCTCAGCATGCTCGGCTCCATCATGCCAATTCTCACCCTGTAGTTCCCTGGGACCTCCTCGAGTAGGGTTTCCAGAAGCTTTGGCAGGGAGGTTCCTATGTCCAAGCCATAGCTGGCTACGTCCTGGCCGGTCAAGTACACTTCCTTTGCCCCCTTGCTCACAGCCTCCTTTACGGCGTCCACTATAAGTCTCACAGGGTAACTCTTGACCCTCCTACCCCTGGCTACCCACTCGACGCAAAAACTGCACGAGCCCGTGCATCCGCTCTGGATGGGTATCACATAGGTAGGTCCCTCGCGGTACTTCGGCAGGAGGCTGAGGTCCCTCTCGTACTTTCTAAGGATGTAGACAGGCTTATCCTCCTCCAGCACGTCTCCTATCTTAGTCACTGCGTCGGGCTCCAGCAGAGATGCGTCAGGCAGGATCTCGAGTATGCTCTTCGGCCTCACATTGACCAGGCAGCCGGTGACAATAAACCTCGCCTGGGGGGCGATCTTCTTCAGCTCCTCCAACCTCATCAGCATGTTTCTCTCCGTGTCTCCCCGCACGGCACACGTATTCACAACCACTATGTCAGCAGAGCCTGGCGTGCTCACTATCTCGTAACCTTTCTCGCGCAGGATGGTCTTTGCTACCTCGCTCTCCCCCCTGTTCAGCCAGCAGCCGTAAGTTTCTATGTAGACCTTCTTCCCCACGGGAAACCACGCTCGAGAACAAGAGTGCGGGGGATCGGGTTATATCGCGCGCGCTATCCTCCCTAGCTCGCCGGCCAATTTTGAGATCTTGCTCTCAAGAGCTTCCACGCGCCTCTTGTACTCCTGCTTGTCTATCCTGCCTCGCCTGAACATGCGCTCGGCCTCCAGGAGCTCTCTGAAGGTTGCTGCTATCTCATCGCTAACACTCTGAACTTTCGCGAAGATCTCGCTTCCCCGCGGGCCTAGCGATGACAGCACCTTGGAAACCTCGCTCTGTAGCTCAGCATCCCGCCTAGCATAGCTCTGCACAAGGTCGATAATCCTGACGACACCCGCACCTCTCGAGCGGTGCTCTCTCAGCTGGTCCAGCATAGCCATCAGGTTTTCTCTTCTCTTTTCAAGTAGCTCTCTGGCCTTTGCCTCGCTCTCCCTTCTCAGGATGAGCTCGGCCCTGCTTTCTGCAGGAGCACCCCCTCTCCGCCTAGTGATGGCTGCGTAACCAGCCACTGCAGCCAGGAAGCCTACCGCTAGGAGGGCAGCTAGTGCTCCGACAGGCATGGCCTGCGTTGGGGCGAAGCTGGTGCTCACTCTCACCGCGGGGTAGGTGTCGGGCCGGAAGATGGGGCCTGGCTTAGCGATTTCATAACAGCGCGTAGAGTCTAGGACTTCCTCACCAGCTACTAGGCTGCTTGGCAGCTGGGCGACACCCTGAATGCACAACCTCACGCTGTAATGCTTCACGAAGACTCCCAGCCCTGTGAAGGCATTGAGAGTCCCGTTGAAGTCTGTGGAGTACCTGACCTGCACCCTTGTCTCCTGACCAGGGGCCTGTAGGGATGTCAGCAGGTGTATGAGCACAAGGGTGGAGTTGCCAGAGGAGTACTTGCTGATGTACCTCTCTGGGTACTGGAAGAGGTCACCGCTGACGCCCTCCAGCTTATACCCCGCCGGTAGGGTTAAGCTGAGGGAGCTCACGGGGAGTCCACCCTCCGACCTCAGAGTGTACGTGTCGACGAACGTTGCGCGCCCTGGTGAAAGGTGAATCGTCCTGTTAAGGTAGGTGACCCTGGCAAGCTGAACATTTGATAAGAGTGCTGTGGATGTCACCACGTCTAGAGAGCCTGGAGGTACTGTCAGGTTGTACCTGACTACTCCGCCGGAGAAGTTTCCATAGAAAGCCTCGGCCGAGAACGTGGTTCCCAGGGTGATGCTACCCTCCACCTTGCTGACCCAGCCCAGAGGAGATAGCGGGACGGGCGTTTTCAGGATCACGTGTGTCGAGTTCTTCGAGACGGCGTCGACAACGAGGATCACGTAGAAGGAGGAGTCTTCACGCTCGACATCGAACCTAAGGCTACCGTTGTAGACCTTTCCCAGCGCGCTACCATAGCTGGTTTTAGCCCATGCGAAAGCGATCTCATCTCCCAGCCGGCTTACGTTGAACTCCAGAGTCTTCGTTGGGGCTGGCAGGCTAATGTTGAGAAATAGCACAACATAGCCATTCTCGACTCTCCCGGTGATTCCAACATGTGCCGTGTAGCCCGTCTCCGCGCGTACGGGGTGTGCAAGTACTAGAAGCACTGCCACAAGGACGGCTGTCAAAGAACGTGAGCCTCTCCTTCCACGCATCGGTAAGCGACCCCCGCGACCCCACTTATAAAGGTGCGCGTGCTCAGAGAGATACAAAGTCCTCGATCCTCGGCAGTTTCTTTGGGAGACCCTTCCTCTCCCTGATGGAAAGCACGAGCTGCTCTAGCTGAGCGGCCGGCACAGGTGCCCACTTGAGGAACTCGTACGCGAAGAAGGCCCTGCCCTGAGTGGCTTCACGCAGCTCATCTGCGATATTGAAGCTCTCCGAGACGGGCAGCTCCGCCAGGACCCTCATTATCAGTCCTTTCTCCTCCATCAAGATTATCTTCCCCCGGTGCCTATTGAGCACCGTTAGCACACCGCTGAGGTGTGCTGGAGGTACCTTCACGTCCACCTTGAGGATGGGCTCGAGGAGGGTCGGCTTTGCGGATAGTATAGACGCCATTATGCTGTTCTTCGTTGCCGGCATTATCTGCGCAGGACCCCTGTGTGCGGGGTCTTCGTGCAGTACGGCATCGACGAGGACTACCTTCACACCTCGCACCGGTTCCTGAGCCAGGGGTCCCGCCTCCATGGTCCAGCGGAAGCCCTGCACTATGGTGTCCCTAACCTCCCTAAGGTACTGTACTCCCGACGTCTTGTTTACGAAGATGTTGAAGTTCTCATCTATATCCCATATATTGCGCGCCTCGTCAGTATCCCATCCTGCATACTCGCGCAGGATGTTCGCGCGCTCGCGCCAGTCCTGATCCGCGTACACCTTGCCCTCCTGCATTAGCTTGATCGTCTCCTCGTTAAGCGGCTCCACGTAGAGGTAGAGCTTGTTATGCTTGTTGGGAGACTTCCCCTCGAAGACCTCGCCCTTGTCTCTCACAGTCTCCCTGTACCTCACTATTGGCGGGGAGGTTACAACCTCCAGTCCCGTCCTCTGCTTAAGGTCCCACAGCACGATCTCAAGGTGAAGCGTACCAACACCGCTTATCAGGTACTCGCCAGTCTCCTGGTTTATGTAGACCTTTAGGGTTGGATCCTCGATGGCGAGCTTCCTAAGGGCGTCAACAAGCTTCGGCAGGTCGCTGCTCCGCTTCGGCTCTATGGCTATCGTCACCACAGGCTCCGCGACGTATACCAGGTGCTCGAAGGGCACCATCTGGTCCTTATACTTGATATCCACAACTGTCTCGCCCGCACGGGCTTTATCCAGGCCTAGCATCGCGACTATGTTCCCCGCAGAGACCTGGTCTATCTTCTCCCTGTACGGTCCCATGTAGAGACCTACCTGCAGTATCTTCCCGCTATCTCGCGCGTTGAGGAGGTAAACCTCCTCGCCCTCTACAACAGTACCGCTGAAGACCCTGCCTGTGGCAACTTGCCCGGCGTGAGGGTCTACCGTTATCTTGCTCACCGCCACGACCGTGGGGCCATCCGGGTCGCACTCGAGCATAGCCTTGCCGATCTCGCTGTTGAGGTCGCCGCGCCAGAGGCGCGGTACCCTGTACTTCTGAGCTTCACGCGGGTTAGGGATGTGCTCCACCACCATATCCAGGAGGGCTACGTACAGTGGGAACTCCTTTGCGAGCGTCTCTACATCGTCGTGCGCGTAGGCGTCAATGATGTAATCGAACTTGACCCCCTTCTCGACGGCTATGGGCACGGTTAAGCCCCACTTGTGCAGTGCACTGCCGAAGGCTACCTGGCCCTTGGCAATATCTACCTTCCACTTGTCACGGAACTCCTTGTCAGCGTAGAGCTCGATAAGCCCGTTGAACTCTTTCACTATTTCCACAAACCTCTGCTGTATCTCCCGCGGCCCGAGGCGCAGCTCCTTAATGAGTCTATCCACCTTGTTAATGTAGAGCAGGGGTCTCACGTACTCCTGGAGAGCCTGTCTCACCACGGTCTCTGTCTGCGTCATTACACCTTCCACAGCATCAACGACCACTATGCCCCCGTCCATCATTCTGAGGCTTCTCGTCACGTGCCCTGTGAAGTCGACGTGCCCTGGCGTGTCGACCAGGTTGATCACATAGGGTTTACCCTCCCACTCGTGGTACAGCGAGACGTTGGCCGCCTTCACGGTCATCTGTCTTAACTGCTCGATCTCTACGTAGTCGAGTGCGAGAGCCTGCCCTGCGACCTTGGGGCTGAGGATGCCCGCGCCCATTAGCAGCGAGTCTGAGGTCGTGGTCTTGCCGTGGTCCACGTGCGCGAGTGTGCCTATGTTCCTCACCTGCTCGACATTCCTCATTATCTTGGCTATTTCCTCAACCTGCTTGTACCTCGGCATTAGCCACCACTTCGACTCACGCGAGTCTCCACCGTTTTTTATTCATTACCACGCTGCCTCGCGCGCGAGATGCGCACTGCGGCGGAACGAGGCTTACCTGATCCATTCCTCGGGGATTTCTTCCTCGGGGCTCAGGCCCAGCACCTCCCTAGGTTTAGTCAGGTGCCTGTAGGCCCTTGGGCTAGGCAGGTAGAGCCCAGGTTCTAGGTGCCTTGCATGCTCCACTCGTACCTTCTTGAGATCCAGGGATTTGAACCCACACCCAGGGCACTTGAACCCCTTCCCGCGACCGGCGGACTTCATTCTCCTCCCGCAAACCGGGCATAAGGGGTTAAGCTCGAGGGCTTCTGGGGAAGTTGAAATCACCCTCAGACTTTCAGCGTTGAGCGTAAAGCCGAAGCGGGGTACAACGCCCCCTCCAACCTCCACGAGGTCCCCGCTGCGCAGCAGCCTCGCGGCATGCCTGAGGTAGCCGGTCTCCCTGTAGAACATGACGTCAATACATCCCGTGTGATCACACAGAGTGACCTTGATGTGCCCGCCTTTGAGGATCCGAGGAGAGCCTTTCACCCTTCCCTCGACCAGGGCTGAGTCATAGGGTTTTAGCGAGGAGATGTTCTTCTTGGTGCGCAGGTGCGCGAAGGTAGCTTGATTCGTTTTATAGAGAATCCATCGGCTCGCACCGGGGATGATGCTCAGAGCCTCCACGAGAAGGCGGGGGCTTAGGCCGCGCAAGCCGAGGACGACGGGAGCCCCGCTCCGCGGTGTGGCTAGGGTTCTCTTCTCCACGTAATCGTAGGTAGCGAAGATGTAAGGCCTGTACCTCCGGTCCACCTCCTTGAATACCTCGTCGCTGCTAGCGAGCCTTGCTCCCAGCTCTCTCGGGCCGTACACGAGCACCTCGTAGGTAAACTCTCTGAGCTTGAAGGCTCCTATGGCAGCCGCCGAGCCGGTCAACCCCCTGCCCCTAAGACTTGTCAGGCAGACCTCCCCTCTTCGAGCAAGCTCTTCAAGAAGCTCCCGGACATAGGCCAGCGGCACGTACTCGCTGAGTGCCCTCTCGTAGACCCTGGAGAGCGCGCCCACCGCCCTGCCGCTGGCCACGACAAGCCCCGGAGAGGTTTTGCCATGGGTTTCCACCTCGTGCTCTATGACCGAGGCTAGCTCCCAGGCTACGTCGCAGAGGTCGCTGTCGTCCAGCCGCAAGTGCAGTGATACGGCACCGTTGCCCCTGGTCTTAACGGGGACGTTCGGGTTGAGCCGGACGAGGTAGGGTAGGTCGAGGAACAAGGCATTCTTGCGGCGGAGGTAGGAGGCCAGAAGGTACCCTAGGTAGGTTGTACAGCCTCCGTGCGGAGAGTCCGCATCATCCAGGCCCACGTGGATGTCCATCCCTAGCGGATGTGCTCAACGGCGTAGAGGTAGATTCCATCCAGGATACCCGGGCCCGCCCCCTCCCTGCCGTGAGGGCTGTGAGCTCTGTCGCCCCTGAGGTGCGTAGCTAAGTGGATGTTTGCAGCCGTCTGAGCCACAGCGTCTTTGTCCACTCCTTCTACTATGACGTCCTCCTTCTCAACTCTGACCTTTACTCCTGGGAGAATCTCCGCGTAGCGTTTACCTCTCTCACCCAGGAAGTTCTCGATGACCACCTTGTTCCCCTCCACCTTTACGGACATCGGGAAGTGCGCATAAACTATCTTCAACTTGTACCTGTAGCCCCTGGTCACCCCCTCTATCATGTTCCTAATATGGGCAGCTATTGTGCCCAGTGTGGCGTAGTCCTTCTTTGTCACGTTGAAAACCTCCACCACCACCGCCCCGTCCTCCAGCCTGATATCGATGTTCTTGGCGTGTGAGAAATCCCTCTCCACAGTGCCCAGAGGCCCGCTCACGCGCACACGCTTACCGCCTACTTCCACGCTCACGCCCTGGGGTATCTCCACCCTCCTGGCGCTGCTGAGTACCCTCATAAGACTCCGGCACCAGGCGCAGGCATGCAGCTATATATTCTTCGCTCCCCTGCGCGCAGAGGAAACCCTTAAATCCTCCTTTTTCACTAGAAGGGGCGGCGGGGGTGCCCGAGCTAGGTCAAAGGGGGCGGACCGCGAGGGCCCACACTCAGGATGCATAAATGGGAGCTCCGCTGGCGTTGGCCTGCCCGGGTTCGAATCCCGGCCCCCGCACCACCGTTTCACGTTTTCGTCTGCCTTAGAGCTATCACCGAGATCTCGACGAGCGCCCCTCTCGGTATCTCCGCCTGCACAGTGACCCTAGCGGGCTTCGTCCTCGAGAAGTAGCTGCTGTATACCTCGTTGAACTCCCCGAACAGACTGAGATCCTTGAGGTACACTATTGCGTAAACCACGTCATCAAGGGTGCTCCCCGCAGCTTCGAGGATCGCCTTGATGTTCTCGAGCACCCTTTTCGTCTGTTCCCTGATACCTCCGGGTACTACCTGCCCAGTATCTGGGTCGATCGGTATCTGCCCGGACACGAAGATGAAGGGGCCCGCGGCTACAGCTTGGCTGTAGGGGCCTATGGGCCTTGGCGCTTTTTCTGTGAAGATCTCCTCCCGCAAGCTCAGGTCACC
This sequence comes from Thermofilum sp., assembly GCA_020833575.1. Classification (GTDB taxonomy): domain Archaea; phylum Thermoproteota; class Thermoprotei; order Thermofilales; family Thermofilaceae; genus Thermofilum. Next base: position 24,691 of record JAJHRT010000003.1, read on the forward strand.
ACGGTGAAGTCGAGTCCCAGCTCTTTAAGCTTTAAGAGCAGCTTCTCCACAGCATCAGGCGAGGGCACCTCGAGACCCAGCGTCACCTGCGCCATTCCCGGGCTTATGAGGGGGTTCAGCCTTTCATGCTCTATCTCCACTATGTTGAATCCGAGCTCAGCTATGGGGTCTATAACGCGCTTGAGCTGGCCGGGCCTGTCGGGGAGAACCCCCCTAATCCTGACCTGGCGCCCCTCGAGGTAGAGAACCTGGTTGATGATCCGTGACAGCAGGGAGGGGTCAGCATTACCGCCTGAGACCACGCAGACCGCTTTCCTACCCTTCACGTCCACGCTCCCCGAGAGAACAGCGGCCACAGCAAGCGCGCCCGCGGGCTCTGCAACGGTTTTTGCCCGCTCGAGCAGCATGAACACAGCTCTGGCTATATCCTTCTCATCCACGAGGACCATGTCGTCCACAAGATCCTGGATTATGCTGAATGTCAGCTCGCCCGGCTTCTTCACGATAACACCGTCCGCTATGCTGAAAACCTGGGGGGTCTCCACGATTCTTCCCTGCTTGTACGACATGTACATTGCGGGTGCTCCGCGAGGCTGTACACCGATCACCTTCACCCTGCTGCTGAGCCTCTTGAGCGCCACAGCTATCCCCGAGATCAAGCCTCCACCGCCTACTGGTACCAGGACTAGGTCGGCGTCGGGCAGCTGCTCGTAGATCTCCACCCCTATCGTGCCCTGCCCAGCTATGATGTCGGGATCGTCGAATGGGTGTACGAATGGCACTGATTCCTTTTTCGCGATTTCGGAGGCGTACAAGTAAGCGTCATCGTAGGTTTCCCCGTGCAGGATCACCCGGGCTCCGTAGCCCCTAGCAGCGTTGACCTTGTAGAAGGGAGTGTACCTAGGCATAACCACCACTGCCTCTACACCTAGCAGGGAGGCTGAGTAGGCCACGCCCTGGGCGTGGTTTCCAGAGCTTGCTGTTACAACCTTCCTTACACCTCTAGTTCTCACAAGCTTAGAGATCTTGTAGTAAGCCCCCCTTACCTTGAAGGCCCCTGTCTTTTGGAGGTTCTCCAGCTTCAGGTACACTTCGCCTCCGCTAAGGTCCGAGAATGTTTTGTTGGAGACGAGAGGAGTAACATGTATAACTCCTTGAAGCATCTCTCGCGCCTCCTTTATTTTGACGGTTAGCTCCTCTAGAACCGCTTGCGAGACCATTGCAGTAGAATGCTTAGAGCGGTAGAATATATTCTCTTGTTTCACCGCTTTATCAGCATACACACAGCTCCGTTTTCACTTAGGCGCGCGCGTTCAAAGCTCCTTTATGCCGGCTAGGACTCTTTTTACACGGTGTGTAAGCTCCCATCTTTCTCTCAAGCCGTTTACGCCCGGCTTTTCTATGAGATACGATACTGCGGCAGCCGCGTACGCGGCAGCCTCCCTGGCGTCGCCCGAGTTCAGGTACTCTATCGAAAAGACCACTGTGAAGACGTCGCCTGCGCCTGTTCTGTCAACAATTTTAGCCGTCTCGGCCGGAGGAACATAGTACACCTTCTGCGAGGTGGCCACGTAAGCTCCAGCACTACCCAATGTGACGAGAGCTATCCCAGCACCGTCCTTAACCATCTTCTCAGCTAGCTTCCACGGCTCAGCCTCACCGTAAACCGCTTTTGCCTCGCTCACCTCTGCGTGGACTACGTCGGAGAGGGCTATGACGAGGCGAGCCTCGGGCTTAGCCGTCAGTAGCACACGCCGTTTCTCGTCAACTGAGCGCACGTAACCCTGAAGGTCGCTTGCCGTCAGCGCAGCTCTTTCAGATACCTCCTGGACTACGTCGGGCGGAACCTCGCCTATGAGAGGCCCGACCACGACCAGGGAACCTCTCACCTTCTCGAGCGGCACATCTCCTGCGAGTATGTCCTCGCACCGCGACAGGAGGTACAGGACCCTGTTCTCGCCCTCGTACACGAGCTTGAACTTCGTGGTGGGGAGGTCTTTGGACACTGTCACATGGCTAATGTCCACGCCGCTTCGCGACAGGAACATGAGGTACTCGTCCGGGAAGTCGAGCCCTATCTTCGAGACCACGTGGGGCCTAGCTCTGTGCTTCAGCGCGGCGAAGGACCCGTAGGTAGCCGTACCTCCTAGGCTTTTCTTCACGTTCCCCTTCACTACGATTGTGTCTACTACAAGATGCCCTAGCAAGAACACGTCCAAGCCAAACCACCCCTGGGTTTCACATGGTCATAAGTCCTCTATTAAATATCGTTCCATCGCGCCACTTGATTAGGGGGTGGAACCGCACACTATAGGGCGAGGAAGAGGACTATGTACGCAGCCAGCAGGGCTATGAAGAGGTAGTCGGATGTTTTCGCACGCAACTCTCGATACCTTGAGGGCTTTCTCGGAGAGCCGAAACCCCTGGCCTCTAGGGCTTCTGCCGCCATTAGGCTCCTTCTGACCTCGTGAACTATCAGCGGTACCATCAGGTAGAGGTAGTTTTTCACGCGCCTCGTTATGCTACCTCGCTCCAACTCCAGACCGCGGCTCTGCAGAGCGTGCATGACAGCCTCCACGTCCAGGGCTAAGGTGGGCACGAACCTAAACGACATTGTCACGAGCATGGAGTACTCCCTGGGAAGCCGCATGCTTTCGAGCAGCAACGAGAGCTCATCGGGAGACGTCGTCATGAAGAAGAGGGATAGCGAGGCTGAGAGCGCCAGGAATCTCAGAGCGAGCACGAGAGGCTGAACCAGCCCCGTCCCGGGGCCGAAGAGCCAGTTTAGGGCGAAGATCATAGCCGATAGTGGTAGTGCGGCTTTAATGACTCCAGCGAGCCTTTTGAGCCTTCGCGCAGCAGCCGCTACCGCCAGAGCTGTCAGGATGATCAGAAGCTGCTTCTCAATACTTTGCGCGTAGAGGGAGAGCGCGGCGAGCGATACTGAGAGGAGTGCGCGTACTCTGGGGTCTGCCCTGTCTATGACCGTGTTCTCCCTCTTGAACCTAAATGCCCGGAGAGCCTCCATCAGCACCACTCCTCAGAACTTTGATCAGCTTCGGCGCCAGCTTATCCGCTCGCCACTCGTACTCCCCCTCGTTGAGGATGCCGTGCCTGCGCAGGATCAGCGAGAGCTTGACAAGCTGCGGCGCTACTAGACGCGCCTCCCTTAGGAGCTGTGGGTCGCATAACACCCTCTGAGGAGGACCCACTGCTAGAATCTTGCCCCTGGCCATGACGGCTACCCTGTCCACGTGTTCTGTCACGAACTCCACGTCGTGAGTCACTATTACCACAGTCTTGCCCATCAGACGCAACAGGTGGATAATCTCGGAGATCTTCTCCTTTTGGAGGTGATCTTGACCAGCTGTGGGCTCGTCGAGAACTATTATCTCGGGGTCGTAGGCCAGGACGGACGCTATGGTCAGCCGCTTTCTTTCACCCACGCTGAGCGAGAAAGGGGACCTTGTCCTGTACTTCCAGAGGTCCATGAGGTTTAACGCCCACTTAACTCTGCTCTCGATAACGTGCTCGGGGTAGCCGAAGTTCCTCAAGGCGAAGGCGACTTCCTCGTAAACCGTATCTGCGAAGAGCTGGTGGTCTGGGTTCTGGAAGACGAAGCCAACTATTCTCGAGAGCTCAGCAACACTAGCGTGACGCGTGTCTATGCCTTTGACAAGGACCTGTCCCCGCGTAGGCTTCAGGATTCCGTTGAAGTGCTTAACCAGGGTGGTTTTCCCAGCGCCGTTCTCACCCATTATCGCTAGTACCTCGCCCTGGTACACCTCTAGGTTAACTCCTTTCAGCGCCTCTATACCTCCAGGGTAAGTGTAGTACAGGTCTCTAACCTGGACTACCACGTTTCCTTCGTGCAGCATGCTCGCCCACCTTGTATGCTCTCGCTATGCTGAGCGCTATGTGCTCGGGGGATGGCTTCTCGACTTCAAGGCTGAGACCCGCCTGGATGAGACGCTCGACGAGCTCCAGGGCCTGCGGCCTGCCCACCACGTGCTTCTGCCTGGCTATGACCTCCGCAGGGTTGCCATCGTCAACTATCTGCCCGTTGACCATCACCACCATCCTGGTGGCAAAGGGCAGGGCCACCTCCAGCCTGTGCTCTATCACGATGGCTGTTACTCCCTCCTCGATGGTTTTCCTCCTCACAAGGGCGAGTATGCGCACAGCTGTAAAGGGGTCTAGGTTTGCGGTGGGCTCGTCCAGGACTAGTATTTTGGGCTGCATTACCATCACGCTGGCTATAGCCAACCTCTGCTGCTGCCCGCCGCTGAGCTCGTATGGGCTTCTGTCCCGGAGCTCCGCAAGCTGGTACTCGCGCAGCGCCTGCTCTACCCTCCTGGAGATCTCCTCGCGGGGTAGCCCAAGGTTCTCGAGACCAAAAGCAAGCTCCCTTTCCACGCTCGTGAAGAACAGCTGGTTCTCAGGGTTTTGAAACACGAACCCGACGCACTCAGCGAACTCGTAGGTGGGATGCTCCCTGGGGTCCATCCCGCAAACCTCTATTTCCCCGACAAGCTCGCCGCCGTAGAAGTGGGGGATCAGCCCGTTGAACACTCTCGCAAAGGTGCTCTTACCGCACCCGCTTGGGCCTACGAGCAGTACGAACTCTCCTGCATCCGCCTCAAAGTTCACGTCCTTCAGGACCCAGTCCTCCGAGCCTGGGTACCTGTAGCTTAACCTAGACATCCTGACTATCACGCCGCGAGCTCACCTTGCTGTCACGATCTTGACGATCATTCTATGGGATAGCTTTTCGTCCGAGCCTAGCCTGCGCCCTGTTAAAGCGTCTATCGCGAAGGCGAATTTCTCGCCGAGCTCCGTGTGAATCTCATAGGCAAGGTCTCTCGCGGTGGAATCCCTGTGCACTAGGTACACGTCGGGAAGAACATTGCCCTTGCTGTCCGTCAGCTTCTTCTCATTCTCGACAGGGAACACCGCTATCATTCCCAGGAGCTCAAATACAGCCTTGTCCAGAGCGTCCTGAACACCGGTAGAGCCGTACCTCTTCAGCACGTTCTCTTCAATGTAGTCAAGAGCCCTTCGCTGCTCGGGGGTCAGCCTTCCGACGACCTCAAAGCTAGAAGAGCCGGGTATGTACTTGATAAGCCCTGCCTTTGCAGCCTTTCTTAAGGCAAGCTCCGCCTCAGCAGATGTGGGGACCACCACGTACCTTCCTTTGAACTGCTCTGTGAGGCGCTTTACATTGTCGGGGGCTGTCGGGAGGTCTGCCTTGTTCGCGGCGATGAGTATGGGCTTGGAAGCACGCCTAGCCTCCCTCACAAGGCTCATCAGATCGTCCTGAGACCACTGAGCAACTCTCTTCCCCGAGAGGCCTAGCTCTTCTACAACCTGCTGCACCACTTGGGGTTTTATCCCTAGACCTGCGAAGCGCGAGTACAGCTCGTCGAACTTCTTCGCGTACTCGATAGTCTTCGAGAGTCTCTCCCAGTCGCGGGAGATCACCTGGTACATCCACATCTCGAACTCCCTCTCGAAGAAAATCACGTCCTGCACTGGGTCGTGCGAACCGGGTTTTACAACCCGTCCCTCCTCATCTGTGGACCCTGAGGCGTCCACTACGTGGATGAGCACTGGAGCCCTGCGTACATGGTCCAGGAACATGTTCCCCAGCCCGCGCCCCTGCCACGCACCCGGCACAAGGCCCGCCACGTCTATGAGCTCGACCGGGACAAACCTCCACCCCTCAATGCACACAGAGTTCCTAGGGTTGTCAACGACGCCCAAATCCCGGCAGACGCAGCGCACCTTGACATGTCCTACTCCCACGTTTGGCTCGATCGTAGTGAACGGGTAGGGGGCTCTCTTAACATCGAGTAGCGTTGCGGCGGCGAAAAATGTGGATTTTCCGGTGTTGGGTTTGCCCACGACGCCTACCTGTATCACGGGGCTCCGCCTGAGAAGCTCCCGCCTAGCTAGGCTTTATCCTTTGAGTTTCGCGAGCTTAACAGAGGTCAAAGGTTCCTCACTCCACGCGGAGGAGCTTTACCTCACCTTCCCCTTTCGTTAGCTCCGCCACCTTCTCTATGAGGGAGGTTTGCATGCCCGCGGGTATCTCGAGCTCCAAGAGAAGCGAGCCGTCGGACTGGTAGTTCTCTTTGAGCACTCTGCCCATCTTAGAGACATAGGAACGCACCCTCCCGGAGTACGCAGGAGGAGCTTTCACGACTACGAGAGCCTTTGCTATCTTAAGGGGTAGAACGAGCCTGAGCTTCTTCAAGATTTCCTCGACCTGCTCCTCTACGGGGCGGAAGGGATCTACGCCGACTTTCGCCTCCTCCAGGGCGAGCTCTATGCGCTTGGGGGGTATCGGTGTGTTTGTGCGAGGATCAACCGCGTTCCTTGAGATGAACTCTATTATTTGCCTCCTTTTTGCCTCGATGAGCTCCCTCCTTTGCTCGCTGGTCAGCAGCAGCTCCCCCCTCCTGAGTATGGTCTCCGCCACCTGGTATGGATCGCTTGTGCCGAAGAACTTCTTCAAGTCAGACTCAGAGGCCTTCAGCCCCTGTTTCGCATCGTAGTAGATGAACTCCCCCTCGATGATGTCGCGAATGCTGATGTTTTCACCGCTCTTGAAGAGCCAGGCCTTCTCAACGTCAACTATTACCTCGAACCGCTTACCACCTTTCTCTAGCCTAGCTATGCTCAGCCGCTTTTTTGACGACATCTGCCTTCAACCTTGCTTTCAAGATTCTCAGATCTTCGAGATCAGCTCGCGCACCTGATCCGCGGTAAAGATTGTGAAGTTCTTGGTGTAGATATCGATTTTCGCTAGCTCGATGTTCTCCGGCGAGAACCCCTCCTCCATCGCCTCCCTGAGCCCCCTCAGCGCCAGGAGTACTGCTTCATCGATCTTGATATCGTCCCTATACTCCTTTACAAAGAGGTCAAGGGCGCGCTGCGCACCAGCGCCTATTGCCCTAGCCTTGCATCTTAGGTACGTTCCACCCGGGTCAGTCTGTATGAGGTGAACACCCTTCCTGTCGATCCCAGCGAACAGGAAAGCAACACCGAAGGGTCTTACACCCCCGTGTTGCGTGTAAACCTGCTTTATGTCGCAGATCCTCTTCACGAGCATCTCGATCGGTATTGGCTCGCCGTACACGAGCCTGTGCGTCTGTGCGTAGATCCTGGCCTGGTCTATAAGGACTCGGGCGTCGCCGAAGAGGCCCGCGAAAGCCACACCGACGTGGTCATCTATCTTCTTTATCTTCTCAGCCCCCTCCACGAGAGGTGATGTACTCTTCTTCTCGACAGCTAGAACGACTCCGTCGACAGCCTTCACGCCCAGAGCGGTCATCCCGCGCTTCACAGCCTCGTACGCGTACTCCACCTGGTAGAGCCTGCCCTCGGGGCTGAAGATTGTTATCGCTCTGTCATACCCTGCCATAGGTGCTGCCGGAAACATGGTGCTCCCACTTCTGCTCGCCCCTAACCCTTAATACTTTTGCGCGCTGCTGCACCAATACCTCCTTGAGCATCGAGCTCAGGGGAGGCGCGCGTTACCCCCTCTTCCTCAGCAGAGCCACGAAGAAGCCAGGTGTGTCGTTTGTGACGGGGTCGAAGAGCAGCCCTGGCACCCCTAGGAGTGGGCGTTTCACGCTTGGGTACCGTGTTTCTAGGACCTCGAACCCGATCTTCT
>JAJHRT010000013.1 GCA_020833575.1 Thermofilum sp.
CTCAGCAGAGCCACGAAGAAGCCAGGTGTGTCGTTTGTGACGGGGTCGAAGAGCAGCCCTGGCACCCCTAGGAGTGGGCGTTTCACGCTTGGGTACCGTGTTTCTAGGACCTCGAACCCGATCTTCTCGGCGGCGTACACCACTGTTAGCTCGTTCTCTAGAGGTGAGATCGTGCACGTGGAGTAGAGTAGAACACCTCCCCTCCTGAGAACCTTGTGCGCCTCTGAGAGGAACTGCCTCTGGTAGCTGGATAGCTTGAGCACGTCGGCGTACGACCTGGAGTAGTGGAGCTTCGGCCTAACGCCTAGCGCGCTGCAGGGTGGGTCCAGTATGACCGCGTCGAAGCTGTTGTAGCCAACAACCTCCGAGATGTACCTGGAGTCGTAGACGATTGTTTTCACAGAATTTAAGCCGAGCCTCCTCGCGTTCTCCCTCACGGCTTCAACTTTCTTCTCGCTCCTATCCACCGCCACCACCTCTCCCTCGTCCAGCATGAGCTGGGCCGCGTGCGTTGCCTTCCCGCCTGGCGAGGCGCACATGTCCAGCACGCTCCACCCAGGCTCTGGGCTCAGCTCCCTCACAGCCACCATAGAAGGTAGAGACTGGTGGTAGATCAGCCCCTCCCTGTAGGCCCTGTGGTCACGCAGTGAGGCAACCCGGTACACCGAGAGAGTCACCTCCACCGCCTTCCCCCTCCTCTTTTCGAAGATCTCCTCAGGGTCCATGACGAGGATCCCCTCTGCGACTACTCTGCCGTCGGGTGCGTGAACCGAGACGTGATCGCCGACGGAGGCTCCCACGACCTTCACTACCCCAGGGGCGTAGACATTAGCACCGACGTAGCAGCTCTCCGCAGTGGGGTAGTCCACGAACACTTTACTGGTGCTCTCCTTCACGGTAAAGGGCCCCTCGACTCTCAAGAACACGGCCTCGGGCACCAGCGGGTGTTTGTATACATCGTAGCCCTCGGAGCGTAGCTCCTCGACGAGCTTCTCGCTGCTCGTCTTGAGCGTGTTAACCCTCAAGAAGTACCTGGTGGGGGGCTCCTGAACTTTGCGCAGCAGCTCCTCTACGTAGGATAGACCGAGGAACCCTGCCAGGTACCTGGTGAACTTCCCCTCCAGCCTAAGCCCCGGCTGTGCAGTCATGCCTTTTGCACATGGGCTTTATAAGGCAAAAAGCATAGCTGTGCAGCGCTAGCCTCACAGCACCAAAAAATTTAAAGAGAGATGTGAGGGCAGAGTGTCTTGCAAAGGTTGGGAGGTGGAAGTGGGATGTCAAAGAAGCCGTTTTATGTTCGATTCGAAGTACCCCCAGAGCTCGCGGAGAAGGCCTACCAGGCCCTATCCATGGCTAGGGAGAAGGGCGGCCTAATACGCAAGGGTGTAAACGAGACGACAAAGGCTGTGGAGCGCGGCCAGGCGATCCTCGTCTTGATCGCGGAGGACGTAGACCCCCCCGAGATTGTAGCGCATCTACCGCTGCTCTGCGAGGAGAAGAAGGTACCCTATGTGTACGTGCCCTCTAAGGAGAGACTCGGCAAGGCTGCTGGGATAAACGTCGCCGCATCATCCGCAGCTATAATTAACCCAGGAGAGGCTAAGAGCCTGGTAGACGAGATTATCAGGGAGGTAAACAACATCAAGCTGAAGGCTGCGTGAAGCGTGCACTGCAACCTTTAAATCCTCCTTCCAGGTTTTCGGGTGGGGCTGCATGGCCGATAAGTGGAGCGACGCTACCCCCGCAGAAGTGGTACAGATAGTGGGTAGAACCGGTGTTACAGGGGAGGTCACGCAGGTCAGAGTCAGAATACTCGAGGGGAGAGATAAGGGAAGAATACTGACGAGGAACGTTCGAGGGCCTGTGAGGGTTGGGGACATAATCCTGCTGAGAGAGACAGAGCGTGAGGCCAGGAAGATAGCCACTCGGTGAGCGAGCCGATGAGCTTCTCCTCAGAGGACGAGAAAGTCTACAGGTGCCTACGCTGCGGCTCGGTGTTCAGCAAGAAAGAGCAGGAGATACTGCCAGGCTTTAGGTGCCCTCACTGCGGCTTCAAGATAGTAGAGAAGGTGCGCCCCGCTGTCCCGAAGCGCGTGAGAGCCCTGTAGCGCATGCTTGACGACAAAAGCTTTATATCGTCTCTCCTCACACTTCTCAACCGCAGTTAGCAAGGTATGAGCGCTGAGCTGCTGGATAGCCTGATAAAAGGGGTATTCAAGGAGCAGCAGACAATCAAGATCCGCGTGGAGAAACGCAAGGGCAATAGGGACGTCACAGTAATAACCGGGCTAGACCCTAAGGACCCTGAGCTCAGGAAGATGCTGTCCGAGCTGAAGTCAATGCTGGCCTGCGGAGGGACGATCAAGGAGGACCACGTTGAGCTTCAGGGAGACCACAGGTACAAGGTTAAGGAGTTCCTCATACGCAAGGGCTACTCGGAGGGCAATATCATAGTTGAGTAGCGGAGATTCTTCGACCAAAGGGATTTAATATTAGAGGATTTTTCTACTCCCTAGGTAGCGAGGGATTCGCATGGGCTCTGCAAGTCCTGAGGGCAAAGTGGTGGAGGAGCTGCTAACAGCACTTGCAAAGATCCAGCAGAGCATCAATAGCTTATCGGGAAGCCTTTGGGCAAAGTACCACGACCTCTACCCGGACAGCATGCGCGTGTACGAGCCGCGCGTGGACATAGAGGACCAGGGCTCTTACCTGGTTCTGTACATGGACATGCCGGGTTTTAGAAAGAACGAGATAAAGATACTCATCACAGAGGACTTTGTGGAAGTTAAAGCTGAGAAAAGCGAAGAGAGGGTTAAGGAGGAGGATAGCAGGAAGTACCTGCAGAGGGAGAGGATCTACAGGCGTGCCTACAAGAGAGTTGAGCTGCCAGTAAAGGTGCGCACCGACAACGCTAGAGCGAGGCTTGAGGACGGGGTCCTGACCATTTACCTGCCTAAAAGCGGGGAGAGACGTGAAGTAGAGGTTAGGGTTGAGTAGCGCGCTACGTTTATAAGAAGTATACCTGTGTGGCCGGGGGTGGGAGCGATATGGTGAAGGTGTTTGACATAGGTAGGATCTGCGTGAAAACCTCTGGAAGGGAGGCTGGCAGGAAGTGTGTGATTGTAGACATCATCGACGACAAGTTCGTTCTAGTTACAGGGCCTAAGCAGCTAACGGGGGTGAAGCGGAGAAGGGCTAATGTGAAGCACTTGGAGCCGCTGCAGTACAAAGTCCAGATACCGAAGGGCGCCAGCGACGAGGAAGTGCTCCAGGCTCTAGAGAAGGCAGGGCTTCTCGAGGTGATGAGGGAGCCCATAAAGCCTGTTCTTTCCCCGGTTTAACGCTCTTCATACGGCGTGCGGCCCGTGGAGAAGGCTAAGTACTTACGACCTCCGCCCGTTCGAGAGATTCTAGTGAAATCTGAGGACGATACGGACTTCTCGTATGGCTGGATCCCGGAGGAGCGGCCCGTGGATGTCTATCTACGCTTCTCGATCATAAACCTGGACAAGCCTGTAGGGCCGTCCAGCCATGAGGTAGTAGCCTGGCTGAAGAGGATTCTCGGCATCGAGCGACTGGCGCACGCTGGGACCCTGGATCCCAAGGTTTCGGGTGTTCTGCCGATAGTTCTCTACAACTCTGTGAGAGTTCTGCCGGTACTCCTGAAGGAGGACAAGGAGTACGTCTGCGTGATGAGGCTTCACGGCGACGTGGAGGAGAGCAGAGTAGCGGAGACCGTGGAGCTGTTCCAGGGACCCATATACCAGAGGCCCCCTCTGCGCTCGGCAGTTAAGCGCAGCCTGCGCGTCCGCAGGATCTTCGGCATCAAGCTGCTTGAGGTGAGGGGCAGGAACGTACTCCTGCATGTCTGGTGCGAGGCGGGTACGTACATGAGGAAGCTCTGCCACGACATAGGGGAGGTTCTAGGGGTTGGCGCGCACATGCAGGAGCTGCGCAGGATTAGGTCAGGTGACTTAACAGAGGACAGCGGCATAGCAACGCTCCACGACGTGGTCGATGCCTTCCTGATCTGGAAGGAGGAGGGGAGGGACGATTACCTCAGGAAGGTCTTCATACCTGTTGAGCGCGCCGTGCAGAGCCTGCCAAAGGTCTGGATAAGGGACTCCGCGGTGGACGCCGTTTGCCGGGGAGCGCCTCTGGCCGCGCCCGGCGTAGTTAAGCTCGAAGATGGAATCAGGGTTGGGGATACTATCGCCATCATGTCCCTGAAGGGAGAGCTTGTCGCGATCGGCGAAGCCGCTATGCCCAGTGACCGCATACTGGCTGCGAAGTCAGGCATAGTGGCGCGACCGCGCCACGTCGTGATGGACCCAGGAGTCTACCCCAAAGGTTGGAAGAGCGGCTGACCTTGAGCAGCACGCAAGCCTTAAGATTCCGATCTACCGCGCATTGAGAGGGGTAGCGGCTTGAGCAAGCAGCAGACCCTGAGAAGGCTGCTGGGCCTACTAACCCTGGTCGCCGCAGTCCTGGCAGCGTATTTCTCCTACAAGGTCTTCGCCTACATAGTGAATGTAGAGCCGGGCAGCCTGGAATCCTACATGAGCTGGATGCAAGCGCTTGTGTATATCCTCTTCGTGCTGGCCGCCGCGTACGTGCTTGTCGCCACGTACAGGCGGAGAGCTTGAGCACGCATGCTTAGGGAGGACTCTCTCCTGGAGAGGATAACCCGCTTTTTCGGCATAGAGCTCGACGACGCATCGCTCATACGGCTCGGCGACCTTGAGCTGTTGTTAAAGGTTGACTCCTTTGACTGGAACCTCCACATGCTGCCGCTGCTCACCCTCAGAAGAGTAGGCATAAAGTCTGTAGTAGCCCCTGTGAGCGACGTACTCGTAAAGGGGGGCAGCCCCGTGGCTGCTCTGCTCTCTCTAAGGGTGCCGAGGAGCTTCGACGAAGGGCGCTTGCATCAGCTGCTTGCTGGGGTGCGAGAGGCGGCTGAGAAGTATGGCCTGAGAGTTGTAGGCGGGGATACCGATGTGGCTGAGGAAAGCCCCCTTAGATTAGACGTCTTTGTGGTGGCCCGCCTCACCGGCAGGTACCTAAGCAGGAGAGGTGCAAGGCCGGGTGACATCATCGCGATTACGGGGAGAGTAGGGCTAGCGGCCGCAGTACAGGCATTCTCGCTAAATCCAGGAGAAGTTGGCTGCCAGCTGGCAGACAGGCATCTGGAGGAGTATGCTTGGGGCAACCTCCCGGATCCCCGGGCTTGGCTAGCCGTGAAGGAGGTGGTAGGAGCGTCGCTTGACAACAGCGATGGGCTGGCTCTCAGTCTACACTACCTGTCTGAGAGCTCGTCTGTCCGGCTTGAGCTTGAAGAAATACCTCTGCACCCGCTCCTACTCGAGTGCTTCGGCGAGGAGAGAGCTCTGGAGCGAGCTCTCTACTACTCTGGGGAGGAGTACAACTTTATTTTCACGCTCCCTGAGGGTCACGAGGAGCTTCTCAGGAGTATCAATGCTACGCCTATTGGCCGCGTGAAGCAGGGGGGAGGAGTCTATCTGCGCGGGTATGGCGAGGTGAGGAAGTTCGGGTGGGTAGGGGGCGTGGGCTACGCTGAGAGGATATGACGCTAGCTGTGATCGTTGACGGTTACACGGATGAGCCTGCAGGGCTTGGAGTGCCGCCCTACGTGGACATATACCCTAGGTACATCGCAGGGGCTATCTGGTCTGCTGAGAAGTCCGCGAACGTGGTCTACTTCACGATAGACAAGGTGAGGGCTAGCCCGCATGTCTTCCAAAAAGTCGCGTCGAAGGCCGACCTACTCGTCGTATCGGGAGGAGTCGTCGTCCCCGGGCGCTACATAGGCGGCACGCCGATAACCCCTAGGGAGGTTGTGGTGCTACCTAGGATGGTGGAGGGACCTAAGAAGATCCTCGTGGGCCCCCTGGCCCGTTTCGGCACGGGTGTCAGGGGTGGGATGAGGGCTATTCCCCGCTTCGAGTTCGAGGCTTACTACGACCTCGTAGTACCCGGTGAGGGCTGGCTTGCTGTTTACGAGTACTTGAGGTCGAGGAGCCTCGAGTCCGTGAATCCCTACGCCGTCTCCAGGGACTACAGCCTGATAGACGAGTTTGCCGTGAGGGGGGCAAGGATCGTTGCCCAGCACCCGAATGCAGGCTACAACCTCACGGCGGAGATAGAGACCTACCGCGGTTGTCCTCGCTGGGTGGTCGGCGGCTGCTCCTTCTGCATAGAGCCTAGGCTAGGTCGTGTAATCAGCAGGAACCCAGAGTCTATAGCTAGGGAGGTTGAGCAGCTATACGCCTACGGCGTAAGGGCGATTCGGCTCGGAAGGCAGGCAGACTTCCTTACCTACATGGCTAAGGGGGTCAACGAGGAGGAGTTCCCAGAGCCCTCCCCCGAGAGCATAGAGCGGCTGCTCCGGAATGTTAGGCTCGCGGCACCGAGCCTGGAGGCTCTACACATAGACAATGTTAACCCGATGACGATTGCTGTTCACAGGGAGAAATCGCTCGAAGCCCTCAAGGTGCTAATCAAATACCATACACCTGGGGATGTCGCCGCCTTTGGGCTGGAGTCCGCGGATCCTGTGGTCTCTAAGATGAACAACCTGGGGAACACCCCCGAGGACGTGCTCGAAGCTGTCCGCCTAGTGAACAAGGTTGGCAGCCGCAGAGGCTGGAACGGCCTACCTGAGATCTTACCCGGTGTGAACTTTGTCCTGGGCCTGCCGGGGGAGACTAAGAGCACATTCGAAAGGAATAGGGAGTTCCTCGAGCAAATACTCGAGGAGGGCTTGCTAGTTAGGAGGGTGAACGTTAGAGAGGTTTTACCTCTCCCGGGTACTCCCATCTGGAGCGTGGGTGATGAGATCGCGAGGAAGCACAGGAGAAGCATCTTGCGCTTTAAGAAGTGGGTTAGGGAGGTCTTTGACAGGAGAATGATGCAGAGAGTATTCCCTACGGGAACCATCCTGAGGAGGTGCTACGTAGAGAAGACTCGGGGGCGAGTGGCTCTAGCCAGGCAGCTCGGCAGCTACCCTGTGCTTAACTATGTGTACAGCGAGGTGAGGCCGGGGGAGGTCATAGATGTGGTTGTTCTCTCTCACAAAGCTAGATCTCTCATTACAACAAGGTACCCAGTCAAGGCGAGGAGTGTGCCTCGCAGGTATGCGGGGAAGCTTGCGCAGCTGGAGAAGGGTTCTACGGGAACAGAGTCCTCTGGATCTGCATGAGCTCGATACCCGTTGTGTCACCGCCGGCTATAGCTCCCTTGTCGTTGGCGACGAGCCCAGCTCTGAGGAAGAGCTTACCCCTGTTGACTGTTATTGCTCTAGCCGGCACCCGAAGTATGCTGCTTATCTCCTCCAGCTCCTCCTCGGTAACTAGGGGAGGAAGCGCGAGCCCGAGGTTCGTTGCGACCGCTAGCGAGCCTACGAGAGGCAAGCCCGCTATGTCCCTGGAGAGGCACTCCACGCCCAGCACGTCCGAGACGATTTTCGAAATATTTTTCGGGAGGATGCTGCCCACCAGGCATCCCTTGCTGTTCGCAAGGATCAGGTTCCCCACACCCGTCTCTCTCAGATCCCGCAGCACTTCGAGGTTCAGCCCCGCTTGCTTCGCGTGCTTTAGAAGGAGCTCGACCTCGCTATCCAGGGCGACACGGGGTAGTACCAGGCCGTTATCGTTTCCCGCTGCGAAGACTCCGAGAAGCCTTGAGCCCGCTAGCGTGGTGAGCACGACGTCCTCAACCTTCAGAACTTCCCTTACCTGGTCTACCAGCTTTGGCGGGGCATCCGAGGGTAAGAGGGCGAGCTTATTGTTGGCGAATATGTAGACGCCTATATTAGGTGACCCGAAAAGAGTCGCTACCTCTACTGTCATCCTGCGGCTCCTCCGACCCCCTCCCTGGGGGCTGCTAGGTTAACTTCAGTGCTGATTATCTCCCCCTCCTCAACCTTGAACTTAACTGTCACAACGACCCTTCGCGGCGGCTTCTCTATGCTCCTCTGCCATATGTACTCGTTAAGCTCGTTGCCTATCTTCACTTCTCCATCGTAGCGCAAGTGACGCCTCACAAAGTCCCTGATCAGCCTGATGGCGACCTTAGCCCGCTTCTTGCGGGGTGCGCGGTAGGCGTCCCTGAGCGGTATGACGTACGTGCGCTCGTGCTCGCCGTCAGGGAATCTCGCGGGCATCCTCCTTCACCCTCACAGCTGCATCCTGCTTCTCCTCCAGTTGCGCCTGGGCTTCCTCCTGACTCGTCTCCGCGTCTTGACGATTACCCACAGCGGCACCTGCTCGTTGCTGCGTATAGCGGCTGCCAGCCGCAGCTTCTTGCCAAGAGGCTTGTAGTGAGCCATCTACATCCCGGGCCTTTCTGCGCATCGTTTTAAAAAGGCTTCGCGCGGCTATGTGAAGCTCACTCTCAGCTTGATGTCCGTGGTCCTAGAGGACAGCCTCGCCAGTATCTGCTTCAGCGTCTCATCGTCTATAGGTACTCTAACGGACCCTGACGCTGCTAGGCTTATCAACTGGTTCTCCAGTGCCTCCACAATCTCCGGCTTCACCAGCTTGAGGTTAGAGAGCCTCGCTCTAGCCTCAGGCGTCAGTATCCGCCTCAGTATTTCCTGTCGCCTAGCCTCCTCAGCAGCTCTCTGCGCCTCCTGCTGCTTCGCGCTCTCAAGCTGCTTCTGCAGCTCAGCTAGCCTTCTGCGCTTTATCTCCTCAAGCTCCTCGTCTGAGAAGCTCACTGCACCTCTCACCCATCCCGATGAAAGGTTGAAGAGTGCTTAAAACGTTGCGCGCTAGGCGCTACTGGGAGCGATGTACTTGGCGAGCTCTGGCCTCTCACTGGCGAGCTTCTTGAAGAGGTCTATGGCTATCCGGTCCAGGAGGGATCTGCCCTTGTTGGTCAGGACTCTACCCTTCGGTGTTTTCTCCACCAGTCCAGCCTTCTCGAGCTGCTGTAGAGCCTTCCTGATCGCAGAGCCGCCAGCTTTCCTGAAGTGCTTCCTCTTCATGGTGTTCCTGGTTCTTCCCCCGTAGGCCGTTCTCAGCCTCTCAACACCCACTGGGCCGTAGAGGTACAACTTGCGGAGGAGTGAGGCGCACCTCTTGTACCACCAGTCTGGGTCGTCTGGCACTCTGTCCTTGAAGCAGCCCGTCTTGGCGTAGAATGCCCACTCGGGCGGCTGCACCTCTTTCACGTTCTCCTTCAAGTACTCGGCCAGCGCCTCTATCAGCAGCCTCGGGGGCACGAACTTCACGCCGACCATGAGATACGCCCAACTCCCCACAACCTGCATCTTTTAAACTTTCTTCAGCCTCGCGCGCCGCCAAGAGCGGTGCTGCGATACGCAAACCTACATTAAGGCGCCCTGTTGCCATACGCTGGGATGGAGCAGCTAAGGGAGGGTATCCTCTCGGTCGTGAGAAGGATAAGAGGCGCAGAGTACCTGGACGAGAGAGAGGTGGAGTCGATAATCAGGGAGCTCCAGCGCGTGCTCCTCAAGGCGGACGTAGACGTGAAGCTCGTCTTCGAGCTATCCGAGAAGCTTAGGAAGAGGTTTCAGAGCGAGGAGCTGCCACCAGGCTTCTCCAAGCGGGAGCTGCTTCTGAAGCTTCTCTACGAGGAGCTGGTCAGCATCCTCGGGGGGCAGGAGAAGGTAGTGATCAAGCCGGCGAAGCTTCCCTACACAATCCTCCTGGTCGGGATAGAGGGTTCGGGAAAGACCACTACGGCAGCAAAGCTAGCTTACTACTTCCAGAGGCGGGGCTACAGGGTGGGTCTGGTCTCGGCAGACACTTACAGGCCTGCGGCCTATGAGCAGCTTAAGCAGCTGGCCGAGAAGGTTGGCTGCCTGTTCTACGGCGAGCCCAGTGGAGACGCTGTGGAAATCGCGCGCCGCGGCTTAGAGCACCTCAGGAGAGCGGGTGCGCAAGTGATCATAGTGGATACAGCTGGCAGGCACAAGGATGAGGTCGGGCTGATGGAAGAGGTTGAGCTACTAGCCAAGGAGGTCGAGCCCGACGCGGTGGTCATGGTGGTGGACGCGACCCAGGGAAAGGCTGTCGCGAGGCAGGCACAGGCCTTCAAGGAGAGAGTGCCGCTTGGCTACATCATCGTGAGCAAGATGGATGGAAGCGCTAAGGGCGGCGGGGCTCTCTCCGCTGTGGCTGCGACGGGCGCCAGGATAGCCTTCATAGGCGTTGGAGAGAAGATCGAGGACCTGGAGGAGTTCGACCCCAAGCTGTTTGTCGCTAGGCTTCTCGGGATGCCGGACCTGGAGGGCCTGCTGCGCCGCTTTGCAGCCTATGAAGCCGTGCAGCGTGAGAGACTCAGGGCGCTGAGCTCAGGCAAAATCACCCTCCTCGATCTCAAGGAGCAGCTAATAGAGGCTAGGAAAATGGGGCCTCTCGGCAAGCTGCTGGAGATGGTGGGTTTCGGAGTCCCATCAAAGGAGCTCGTGGAGAAGGGGGAGGAGAACGTGGATAAGTGGATAGCTATACTCAACTCCATGACCATGGAGGAGCTGCTGCACCCGGAGATCATCGATAGGTCCAGGATCTCCAGGATAGCGAGGGGCTCCGGCACCACACCCAAGGATGTGAAGATGCTGCTTGAATCCTTCGAAAGGGCTAGGAAGCTCCTGAGGCAGGCTGCTCGCTCGAGAAGAGGGGGCTTGCCGGGTCTCAGGCTGTGACCGCTGCGAGGGAGTACCTGGTCTTCCTGGCGGGCCAGCCTCTGGGAGACAGGCCCCTTCTCTCGAGAATCATAACCTCGGCCTTCTTCCTCTCTCACGATATACGGCGCGACGTCGTCCTCAGGCTTGTCTACCCCGAGTCTCGCATCCGCATATCACTCCTCGGCGCAAGACTGAGACACATACATGTTGACGAGCAATCCCTCAGCGGGGTCCTCAGGCGTATTGAGCGAGCGGCACATCCCCCTCCTCAAAGGGGGGTGAGCCCGCACCCCGGGGTACTCGTGGAGCCCGTGGACAAGCTGGTCGTAAGTGATGCATGCTTTCTGGTGGATACTCGTGCTCCGTGGCTTAGCAGAGGGCTTGTAGACTGTAACTACTCCTGCTTTGTAATCAGCGCCGGGAGCAGCCCCGAGAACGCGTCTTCGCTGAGGAGAGTCAGGGTCACGGCTCTTCCCAAACCGGTTGACACAACTCTGGTAGTGCTCAACATAGAGCTGGACAGGATGTGCGGCTAGAGCTTCCGCCCCTGAATTATGTAGCCGGTGTGCTGCACACCTACAGTCTCCGGCCTTAGTTCGGCCGGCTCGGCCTTGTACTTCCTAAGCATGATCTCCACGACCTCCACCATCCTGAAGCCGCTCTTCCTCAGAGCTGAGAGCGTTCTTTCAACCTGGGGGAGTGTCGGCACAAAGACCAGAATAACTCCTCCATGCGCAAGGGAGGCATAGGCCTTGTCCACAACGCTCCAGGGATCCGGCAAGTCCAGCATCACAGCGTCTACGTCCTCTTCGTCGAAGCCCTCCCGCACATCCTTGTTTTTCGCCACTATGAATTCCTGTAGGCCTAGTGCTCTGAAATTCTCAAGCGCCATCTCGTAGAAGTCCTTTCTCACCTCGTAGGTGTACACTTTCCCAGTGGGCCTGACGTAGTAGGCGAGGGTTGCCGCGAGGAACCCCGTGCCCGTGCCCGCTTCCACAACAACGGAGCCGGGCCCCACTCCAGATGATATCAGCATGTACCCGAGGTCCTTAGGGTAGATCACCTGGGTGAACCTCCTCAAGCTCAGAAGCTTCTCGACAAGAGTAGCTCTGCTCACTACGAAGCGCTCGCCAACATTTGTTTCTACACTGCTCCCGAGCTCGACGCCAACGAGCCTATCGAGCTCGATAAACCCCCTGGTGGTGTGGAACCGCCTCCCCGGGACCACCCTTACTGTGTACGCCTCCTTCTCGCCGTAGTACAGAGTAACCCAGTCGCCGGCGTTTACGCGACGCATCGGCTCTGCAGCATGGAGAGAAGTATATATCCATGCAGCCGGCCGGAGGTCACGGGCTGGGTGAGGGGCATGGCTGAGATGCCCGTACAAATCAGGCAAGCACTAGAGCTTCTGAAGCAGATCGCCGATGACAAGGGTGTTCCGAGGAACATAAGACGCGTGGCCACAGAGTCCATCGAGGTTCTGCTGGACCCGAAGATGTCGCCGGGCCTGAAGGCGGCTACTGTGATCTCGAAGCTGGATGAGATATCCATGGACCCGAACACCCCCCTCTTCGCACGCACTAAGATCTGGCAGGTGACCTCCCTCCTCGAGCAGGTTAAGGACATGTGAGGGTCAGGAGGCTAAGGAGCGGTAGCGTAGTCTACGGCAGCCTACCGGAGGGCTGCAGGCTGTGCCAGCAGGGTCTGAAAACCGTGGTTTTTCTTACGGGTAAATGCCCGGCGAGCTGCTTTTACTGCCCGTTGAGCAACGAGAGGAAAAACAGGGATGTAGCGTTCGTCAACGAGAAGCTGGTTAGCTTGGATAACCTCCGCACAGCCCTCGTGATCGAGATCCTGAGGTCAGCTTCGCTTGGTGCAAGCTTCACCGGCGGGGAGCCTCTTCTCAAGCACAAGCTTGCTGCAGAGCTCACGGAATTCCTCAAGGGCAAATTCTCCAAGAGGTTCCACGTGCACATGTACACTTCGGGCATACCCCTCACCCCGAAGATCGCTGAGGAGCTCGCGAATTCTGGGCTAGATGAGCTGCGGGTACACGCCCCCCTGTCCAGGCTGGAGGCTGTTCTGAAGACCATAAGAAGCGTTTCGGGAGATTTCCGCTTAGGTCTCGAGTACCCCTCCCTTCCACACGCCCACGAGCAGATGCTCAAGCTTCTAGACATCGCTGAGAAGTACGAGCTGGACTTCATCGTCTTAAACGAGCTGGAATTCACGGAGACCAACGCCTCCTCGCTTTTACTCCGCGGTTTCACCATGCGTGAGGACTACCGGGCAGCTCGGGGGAGCGCCGAAGAAGCCTTGAAGATAATCGAGGAGGCTGAGCGCAGGAGGACTGCTGTAAGCGTGCACTTCTGCCCGGTTAAGGTTAAGGATAGCTACCAGACAGCCCTGAGGATTTACCGGTACTCCACCTTGATGGCGCTTCCATACCAGCTGGTCACAGATGAGGGAACTAGTCTTGAGCTCGTGTACTCGTCCAGCAGCGAGGAGAGCGATGTGCTCAAGCTGTACCCCAGGGGCCGTGCTCCAGTGTTCTACGATGAGGAAGTGGGGGAAGGCTTCATTGTGGAGAGGAGCCTAGCGCTAGGAGGTCTTCCTCTCGAGGAAACCCCCCTCAGGAAGACTGGAAATCGGGAAGCTTAAGCTTCCCGGCATAAGCTTGAAAAACCGTGGTGCCGCGGCCGGGATTTGAACCCGGGACCCTCCGGTCTCCATAGCGTGCTGTACCTGCTTCAGCCGGATGCTCTCCCGCTGAGCTACCGCGGCGCTCCCAGGTAAGAGGGTGAATGGGGGTTAAAAAGCTTTGCAGGAGCAGTCTGCCGCACGGCAAATGCCTAAGCGTCTTCGCCTCGCAGGAACCTGGCTGCGAGAGGTATTTATGTGCTTGTAGAGCTATGCCGTCAAGCTAGGGCTGGTGTGTAGGAATGAATGGAGATACGACAACCAACATGTTGCTTTTGATAATAGCATTGTTTGCGCTATTGTTCCTCATGCAAGAGCTTCAAATATACAGGATTATAACCGAAGTTGAGAATTACCTAGGTATAATCAGGGCCGCCAGAGAGAGGGCGTTGCACGCGGCGAAAGAGCAGGTGAGGAAGTACAGCAAGTCTCTTGACCCGGAGTACGTCAGCAGGAGAATAGACAAGCTCATCGAGACAAGGATCATAGCCCCCACGAGCCTGGACCCCTTCGGCATCGTAAGGAAGCTTAAGCACGTGTTGTCAGTTGGCGAGAGAACTTTGGAGAGCGAAGTAGCCTCGCTGGCCCCCGCGGCGTCCCCCTACGAGGTGCAAAACCTCGTTGTTCTCGTGGATATAGCGAGGAGCCTCAACGAGGTCTACAAGCTTCTCAATCACTACTACCTGGTTGCGCGCAGGTTCAAGAGTCTCTGGCTTCTCATGCAGCTGAGCGCGGCGATGCCCTTTATAATCGAGGAAGTCAGGGCTGTGGAGGGGGCTGTCGAAGCTTTCAGAAGGAGCATCCCGATTGGAGATTCCGCAGGCCCCCTTGTCGCCGCTTTTCTAATGCGCAAGTACGGTGTTCAGTACCTTGTGGAGCCTGTAAAGGACACTATTGTGGCTAAGCTGGCGTACAGCGGCAAGGACATCTACGTGGTCAAGGGGAAGGGCCCCGGCGGGAACACCGGGCATTACGACGACGCTGTTGCCTGGGTTGTTCAGAGGACAAAGCCTGCCGTCATAATAACCGTAGACGCGGCGCTACGCTACGAGGGTGAGGTCTCAGGGGAGGTTGTGCACGGCTTTGGCGTCGCCATAGGTGGCACGGGTGTGGAGAAGTACGGGATAGAGGAGATCGCGACGAAGCACTCTATACCCCTCTACGCAGTGCTGATTAAGATGACGGAAGTTGAGGCGCTTTCCGCGATGACTGAGGAGGTCTACCGTGGCGTGAAGGAAGGAGTCACCGTTGTCGAGGAGCTGCTTGCGAGCCTGCCCGATGGGTCCTCCGCAATCGTAGTCGGGGTGGGAAACACAGTAGGTGTTCCCCCATGAGCACCGGCAGCGCGCCGCACCCGAAGAGGTGGATACCCACCTACATTGTGCTGCTCGCAAGCCTCTTAATACTCGCCGCAGCGCTGGCGCTGCAGTATCTCAGAACAGGGTCTGACAGCTACCTTGTTAGCGCCGCTTTTGTGGCAGTGATTGCTGTGTATACTGCGTGGTCGTTCGCCAGGCTGATCACGCTGAAGGTTACCCCTAGAAGCTTGATGACTCTGCTGAAATGCCCCTCCTGCGGGCACGAGGTCGTGCGGAGGTACCGCGAAGGGGATATGCTCTTCTCAGAGCTGGACGCGTGCCCCAAGTGCGGCTCGAAGATGGTGGCTGAGGGGATCTTTCTCAAGGAGGAGAAACACTAGTAGCGCCAGGAGAACCTCAAGGGTAGGGGCGCGCATAGCACTTATATACTGCTCGACAGCCCACACCCCCCGGTGCGGCATGGCATACCCTCCCAAGACCTTGGTGCTGGGCAGGTGCGTGCGCTGCGGCAAGAAGCTGTACCGGGGCGACGAGTACTACTACTGCCCGCACTGCGACATACCGCTGTGTCCCATATGCGCGAAGAAGACTTTTGGCAGGTGCCCCGTGTGCGGCCGCCAGCTCGTTAGGAAGCCTTAGCCCGCCCTGCCAGCTCCCTAGCCTTCGGTACATACTCAGCTAGCGGGCACTTCCCGTTGCAGAGACCGCAGCCGGCACACCTGTCCTCCAGTATCTTCACACCTCCCGCAGGGTCGCGCACTATGGCTTGCTGCGGGCACCACGTTGCACACTCCATACACTGCACACAGTTGTAAGCTCTCAAAGCTGCTTTCTCAAGATTCCTTTCCTCATCCTCCGTTAACGGCTGCTTGGTCGTGATGAGTAGATCGCTGCCGGACTCTCTCACAGCAACCACCTTCTCCCTGAGGAGTGGGAGGCTTGAGAGCATGTTGAGAAGCCTTGAGGGACTGCTCTCTGGCGAGCGACCCACCTTTACCACGTAGTGCGTGCTATCCTCCTTCACCAGTACTGCGGCGTGGTCCCTGCTTCCTGGTAGCTCGACCTGGCCTGCCACCCTGAGTATGTCCCTTGGGGGCTGGATCCAGCGCCAGAGCCCCAGGTCCACCCATGCTCTCGGCAACCCCTTCTTCGAGGCAAACGACGAGAGGTAGCCTGCCCAGGTTTTAGCGAGGTCTGGCCTCCACCTCTCCAAGAGGTCTAGTTCCCCCAGCTCCACCGCGGGGCACAGCCAGCAGCCAAGCCTGTCGAATCCCATGTAGTACAGCTTGTTCACAGGAAGGCGCCTCCAGTAGATGTAGAGCCAGATTGCCAGGGCTGTCCAGTCGAGGATCGGGCTCGCAGCTATGACCTTCGGGAGCCAGACGTTTCTCCACACCCTCGGGGACAGGGCTCTGGACGCGGACTCGAACCTCCTCTGGCCCACTAAGCTCAGAGCACCTTCGGGGAAGTTCTCCCTCAGGAGCCTCCCTATCGGGGCTAGCTTCGTAACCTTGCAGCACCATCGGTAATCTCTCGCAGGGGGTCCGAAGACCTCCACCGCGCGCCAGAAGGCATCGCCCGCGTCGGCAACGAGGAGCCTTACCCCCATGGACTCGGCTACGCGGTGAACGTACTCCACGGTCTCGGGGAACTCTACCCCAGTGTTGTTGAACAGCACCGTCACCTTCTCCGGCCCTAGCGCATCGACGGCGATCTTGAGCGTGACTAGGCTGTCCTTGCCGCCGGAGAACGAGACTACCACGGGCAGCTTGAACTTCTCGTAGATGGACTGCACAAACGCTATTGCTTCCTCCTCCATCTCCTTCAAAACCTCCTCGTTCCGCCTGACAGCTTCCAGTATGCTGGGGTCCTTATCGCCGAAGGAGTACGGTCTGCGAGTCCAGCTCTTAAGCACGTAGATTCTCTCCCCCCTCAGCACAGCCCCTACGCCCAGGTACTCCATGTTTCTGGTCGCCAGCGCTACGTACTCGTCACGCCCCTCGGGAAGGTTTTTCTTCAGAAGCCTGCTCCTCTTGATGACGTAGCCCCGGCTCAGCTTAGGCGCATCTACCACGGCGAAGTAGCCCGCCTCTTCCTCAACCATGCGAC
>JAJHRT010000077.1 GCA_020833575.1 Thermofilum sp.
CCCTCCCAGCTCAAGCCCAGCAGCATCAACCCCAGCCTCGCCGAGAGAGCTCCTGCGCTGAAAGCCCCAACTGCGAAGAAGGCCGCCTTAGCGAAGTTGGGCAGGCCCAGCTCCCCGTACTCCAGCTCCATGGACAAAGCAAGGATCGCGTACACAGTGTACAGCACGAGGACATCCACTACTGCCGCCTCCAGGCTCATGGGGGTGCACCTCTCTCGGTCCTCCAGAGGCCGGCTAGGCCTCTGGGCTGCAGCAGGAGCGTGAGAATTATCACCGAGAAGGCGAGAAGTGGTCGGAGAGCAGTGCTCATGCCGAGCCCGGAGAGTCCGTAGACAAGCATGGTTTCTGTGAAGCCTATAAGGTAGGAGGCTACCAGCGTCCCTGTAAGGCTGCCCAGGCCCCCCAGGGTGACTGCTGCGAAGAGTGATAGGAGGATGAAGATGCCCGAGTCCGGGCTTATCGAGAACCTGAAGGGGAGGAAGACGCCTGCCACCCCTGCGAGAGCGCCCGAGATAAACCAGCTGAGCGACAGTGTGCGCTTGACGTCAATGCCCAGAACCTCCGCGAGTTCGGCATCCTCCGCAACTGCCCGCATGCGGATGCCCAGCCTTGTCCTGAAGAGCAGGAGGTAGAGCAGTACCAGCAGGGATAGCGAGGTGAGCGGGGCTGCCACGGTGAGCATCTCGAGCCTGGCTCCTCCAAGCTGGACAGCGATATCTCTGAACACGAAGCCTCTAGCGAAGATTCCCAGGGAGCTCTGAGCGTAGTCTGCGAAGAGCTGGAGTAGTGCTCTTATTACCAGGTCTAGGGCCATCGAGGCTATCATCAAGGTGATAGTGCCATGTCTCCTCAGAGGCTCGAAGACCAGGAGGTATGAGAGCAGTGCTGCCAACCCCCCGGCGAGGGCCGCGAGGGGGAGTGAGAGATAAGGAGCGAGGCCGCTGGAAGCCCTGAAGAGCAGGGCGGCGTAAGCGCCTAACACCACGTAGTCGGCGTGTGCGAAGTTGTCCACCTTCGTTGTGATTATGCAGAGTGAGAGCCCAACGCTGGCGAGCGCCAGTACGCTCGAGTACGAGACCGCTTCTAAGAGGAGTTCCACTAGCTATCACCCAGCGTGGCTGAGCCCCAGGTAGACCCTCGCCAGGTTGGGGTTGTTGAGGAGCTCCTCAGGACTCCCCAGGTACTTAGCCTCTCCTGACACCATTAGCAGGGCCTCGTCACTCACTTTGAGAGCTAGCCTTGCGTTCTGCTCTACGAGCACCACAGCCAAGTTGTATGAGTCCCTCAGCTCCAGAATCTTCCTTATGAGCGCGCCCGCAGTCTTAGGGGCTAGCGCTGCTGTGGGCTCATCAAGCATGAGCAGCCTGGGCCTTCTCACCATGTTCATGGCTATCGCCAGCATTTGCCGCTCTCCCCCGCTTAGCGTGCGGGCCCGCCTATTCATCAGCCCTTTAAGCTCCGGGAATAGCTCCAGCACCTCTTCAACGCGCTCCCAACCCTCACTCCTAGGCAGGGACATTAGTGCCAGCTCGAGGTTCTCCCTGACCGTCAGCTCTTCGAAAACCCCTCTCACCTGAGGCAGGTAGGCCATACCTAGCGAGACTTTAACATGCGGCGGAGCTCTAGTCACATCCACGCCGTCGTACACAACCCTACCACCCAGGACATTAGCCGCTCCGAAAACCCCCTTGAGGAGCGTGCTCTTGCCGCTGCCGTTGGGACCAACCACGGCCAGCACTCTCCCCCTGGAGAGGGAGAAGCTCACCCCATGGACTACCTCCATCTTGCCGTATCCCACCGAGAGGTTCTCTACAAGGAGCATTCCGAGCCACCCAGGTACGCCTCGGCTACACGCGGGTCGTCTACAATCTTGCTGGGAGGACCCTCGGAGATCACCCTCCCTTGATGGAGCACGTAGACGTAGTCAGCGTACTCCATTGCTAGGTCCAGCCTGTGCTCCACCACGAGGAGCCCGAGCCCGGCTTTCCTTAGGTCCGCAAGCCTCCTCATTATCTCCTGCGCTACCGCGTAATTCACGCCAGCTAGAGGTTCGTCGAGCAGCACCAGCTCAGGGCCGCCGATCACGGTCCTCGCATACTCGAGCAGCTTGCTCTGGCCCCCGCTGAGCTCGGAGGATCGCTTGCTCCAGCAGTCTTCGAGCTTGACCAGCTGGAGAAGCCTCCTCGCATCCCTGGCAGCGAGGGCCTCACTGGCCACCCAGGAGTTGCTGAGAAGTATGGAGAGAGGTCTCTCCTCGGCATAGTTCCTCAGCGGTACCAGCAGGTTCTCGGCAACACTAAGGCTGGAAAAGAGACGCGGCGTCTGGAAGGACCTGGCTATGCCCAGCCTGAACCTCTCGTGGGGTTTTAGGTGAGTGATATCAATACCCTTGAAGAGCACCTTGCCCGCGTCTGGACTGAGGACCCCGCTGACGATGTTGAGCAGCGTGGTCTTACCACTCCCATTGGGTCCTATAAGCAACGTTAAAGAACCCCTCTCCACCCTCAGCGACACGTTGTCTAGAGCCTTTACACCCCCGAAGCTCTTGCTCACGTTAAGCACTTGCAGCAGAGGCTCTGCCACCGCCGACACCGGTGCTACCCGCTTGCGGGTACGAGCCTGTCCTGAGTGACATCGTAAATGGCCACGAGGATCCAGTCGAGGCCCTGGGGCGTCTTCTCGACCTTGAAGATCCCGTAGTCCCCGTAGGCTCTATCGCCGTTCTCATCGAGAATCACGTTGCCCGTCACGCCGTAGTAGTGCTGCGCCACAAGGGGGATAGCCCTTGCTATCGCTTCGCCGTCGTAGCGGCCTGTGAGCATGACTGATAGCGCTATGAGCCACACCGCATCGTATGCGTTCATCGAGTAAGCGTCAGGGTTCTCACCGTAGAGGTCCCTGTACCTTCTTACGAACTCCTGCTGCATGGGGTTGCTGGCAGGCCAGTAGTTCGTACTTGGGTTGCCGCCCAGCTTGAGTATCTCCTCCCCCACCTCCGTCAGGAACCTAGAGGAGAGAGCAGAGCCGTCGGTGCCGAAGAACACCTTGGATGAGAGAACAGGGTTCCGCGCTGACAACCTGATGATGTTTATACCGTCATCCTCAAAGGACATCATTACCACCGCCGTGTTGTCGCCAAAGCGCGAGACTATGTCTGCTAGCCTGCTGACCTCCCCCGAGAGATCTTGAGCCCTCGGGTCGTAGGCAACTCCGTCGACGCGCCCGCCCAGGGCTTCGAAGCTCGTCTTGAGGGACTCGTAAAGCCCCTGCCCCCACGCATCATTCCTGTAGATCACGGCGACGTTGCGGTAGCCTTGCTGCCAGATAACGCGGGCCAGCACCCGCCCCTGGTACTTGTCAGTCGGGGTGAGGCGGAAAACATAGTCGCCGGGTATGGCGAGCGAGACAGCTGTGGAGCCATGGCTCACTATCACTATCTTGTTGGCATCTGCGAACTGCTTGACCGCAGCAGTCTCACCGCTGCTCAGCGGCCCTACGATAGCTCTCACTCCCTGGGCGGCGAGAACCTGTATCCTGCTGCGCGCGGTCTCGGGATCATCTCTCGTGTCTTCTACTATCAGCCTGAACCGGAAAGGCGCACCAATGCTCTCAGCGAACTTGTTCATGTCCTGGACGGCCATCTCGATAGCTCTCTGCTCCCGCTTCCCGAAGCTCGCGAGGTCCCCTGTGAGCGGGAGCAAAGCGCCTATCGGGACCTCAACCGTTGGTCGCTGCTCTGTTGCGCGGCCTGCCGGCACCAGCGCTGGTCCTAGGGCAACCCCTATGATAGTGCCAAGGATTAGCGCTGCTACAACTACCGCGAGCAGTCTGACCCGGGACTTAGTGGTGCTGCCCTCCATCGACCGCGCCGGCTAAGGGCTGGGTGTTTATCCTTTGTGCCGCAAGAGTAACTTTCCAGGAACTGTGGGAATAGGGTCTATATAAGGTGCCTCAGGAAGAAATATAATAGAGTCTGGCTCACAGGGTTTTCCTAAGGGCCAGAAGAGTTTTCTGGGAGTTACTCCTTATGCCCTAGGACGACGTGGAGGGTATTGCTTTTACAGTTCCTGCAGTATATGTATACTCTTTTGAACTCGTAGAGGTTGAAGCCGACGTTTATCTCCCTCTCGGACCCGCACACCTCACACTTCAGGCGCCACACAGTCATGAGCGTCACCGGGCGTCAGTGGCTGCTCGCAACGTCACTCCTCCGGGAAGTCAGAGTATCATCATCCACCCATGATGTTGACGGTCAGTATTTATGCTTGTGCGTGCAGCTCCTGGGTGTTCACCATCCTCACCCCTTCGATCTCGGAGACAAGAGCCCTCACGACGTCTTCTGCCTGCGTTGTTATGAGCACCTGCTTGACTCCAGCCGCTTTGAAGATATTCTGCATGAACGTTAGCTTGACCTTCTCGTCTACGTTCGGCAGGGGCTCGTCCAGTACGAGAAAACCGGCGTTGTGAGGGAGCCTCTTGAAGAAGGCTGAGAGCAGTATCAAGACGATCACGGTCTTTTGGCCGTCGCTAAGCCTGGCTGTGAAGGGTGTCCACTCCCCGCGCACCCTGACCTCCAGCTTGAAGAAATTCCTCCTGGTCTTCGGGTTCTCCTCTACGAGCAGCCTAACCCCCTCTATGTCGGAGTAGGGGTAGAGCAGCTTCAGCAGGGAGTTCATCTCCTCGTTGAGCTCCTTGACGCGCTGCTCGCGCAGGTAGCCCAGTATCTTCTCGTACGCGCTCCTCACGGCAGCCAGGTTGTCGTATAGCTCCTCGAGCCTAGCAAGCCTCTCCCTCAGGGACCTAGACCTCTCCTC
>JAJHRT010000078.1 GCA_020833575.1 Thermofilum sp.
TCGTGGAGTGCGCCGGAGGGAGGTGCGTCGAGAGGGAGCTGCGGCTGAACGAGACCACTAGGATCGTCGCCCCCGGCCTCCACATCGGCTTCTGGCCGCAGCCCCTCGAGAGCGATAACTGCCTGTTCGCTGTGCGGCTCAGCGACCTCAGGCTCGCCGGGAACGTCACAGGCCTGGCCCCCGGTGAAAGGGTGTACTCGAGCAGGCTCGTCGGCAGCACCTTCTACCTGGTCACCTTCAGGAACGTGGACCCGCTCTTCGCGGTGGACGTGTCCAACCCCGAGAGGCCCTCGGTCCTCGGCTACATCAAGGCCCCTGGCTTCAGCGAGTACTTGCACCCGCTGCCCGGAGGCAGGCTCCTAGGTGTCGGCGTCAACCCTGAGAAAGGGTCGCTGAAGATCTCTCTCTTCGATGTGTCGAACCCGCGGGAGATGCGGGAGGTCTCAACCGTGGAGGTCGAAGGAGCTACGAGCCAGGCTCTCTGGGACCACCACGCAGTCACCGTCTGGCTGTCGCGCAGGCTAGTGCTACTCCCCATCAGCCTGCCAGCGGGGTCCGGCGTGGCCGCCGTGGAGTTCACGGAGGGAGCGCTCAAGCTGAGAGCCCTTCTGGAGCACCCCGGGGCTTTTAGAGCCCTGTACGTGGGCAGCGAGATCTTCACGGTGTCCACAGGCTCAGTCCGCGTCTACAGCGCCGAGACACTCCAGCTACTGGGCGAGGTGAAGCTGGAGCAGTAGCCCAGGAGCCCCCCTGGCTTTTTCTCTAGCGAGTAAGGTTCCGGGGGTTAAGCTTATTAGGAGGTGCCTGTGCAAAACAGCAGAGGAGGCCCGCCGGACGCGCCCGCACGGGCTTGGGATGAAGGTGAGCGGGACTCACCGCGCGTTGGACACGCGGGGGCGGGGGTCCTGCCCACCTTCTCCCAGCTGGGTGCTAGCCGCCTTCTGGTGCCCGCCTGCGCCTTCTCTCGGAGATGCTCGCCCTCCTCCTGCGCGAGACGTAGACCTCCCTTGTGCCCCGCGTGACCAGCTCGTAGAGAACGGCTCTCTTGCCCTCCCTGGGCCTGAGGAGCCTGCCGAGCCTCTGGACGAACTCGCGTGGGCTGCCTGTGCCGCTGATGACCACAGCCACCGAGGCGTCCGGCACGTCTACTCCCTCGTCCAGCACGTGGCTGGTGGCTATCACCTTCACCTCTCCTCTCCGGAACATCTCGAGCACGGCCCTCCTCTCATCCTTGCTCGTCTTGTGGGTGATCTCGGGGACGAGGAACCTGAGCGATATCCTCCTCACGAGCTCGTTGCTGTCCGTGAAGACGAGCACTTTCTCGCCCCTGTGCCTCTCGAGTATCTCGGCGAGCTTCTCCAGCTTCGCCTCGGCGTTGAAGGCGATCCTCCTGGCCTCTAGCAGCGAGAGCAGGGCCTCCCTGGCCCTGAGGTCCCTGGAGCTCAGCGACACCAGCCGCTCGAAGTCCTCCCGCGTCCTCACGCGCATGCGCAGCGCTGCGAGAAGCTTCTCGTACTTCGACACGAGCTCCTCGTACCTCTTCCTCTCAGCCTCGGGCATCTCGACGTAGATTCTCTGCACCTCGAAGTCTGCCAGGTACCTCCCCCTCAGCTCGCCCGGGGCCACCCGGTAGACGACCGGGCCCACGAGCTCGGGCAGGAGCGAGTGGAGGCCGTCAGGCCTCTCAGGGGTCGCTGTGAGCCCCATCCTCCAGGGCGCCGCGCTCAGCTCGGCGATCTGCCTGTAGGACTCGCTGGGCAGGTGGTGGACCTCGTCGAACACCAGGAGCTGGAACCTGTTCCCGAGGAGCTCCGCGTTCAGGTAGGCCGAGCTGTACGTGGCCACGGTCAGGCAGCCAACCTCCTTGGACTCGCCCGTGAACTCCGATGCCTCCACGCGCAGGACGCGCTGAGCCTCCCGCACCCACTGGTCGACGAGCTCCAGCGTGGGGACCACCACGAGCGTTGGGCAGCGCAGCTCGGCCACGGCGGCGAGGGCGACCATCGTCTTCCCAGCGCCAGTCGGCAGGACCACCACGCCCCTCCTCCCCGCCTGGTCCCAGGCGTCTAGAGCCTCCTCCTGGTAGGGCCTGAGCGGTAGCGAGACCTCGCGCCAGCTGCACTCCGGCAGGCTCAGCACGCGGTCGGCAACGCCCGGCAGGTCCCGCAGGGCCCTCCAGTAGTCCTTCGCGAGCGCGCGGTAGGCGCCGACCCGGGGGTCGAGCTTGAAGTAGCTGGGCGGCCTGAAGCCGGGCGGCGCCCCGAGGAGCAGCAGGGTGCCCTTGTCGTAGACCAGCTCCACGGTGGAGGGGTGGCAGCGGAGGCCTTAAAGGCGACGCTGTGCACGGTGAAACTGGGCTGGGAGAGAGCGCCGGCTGAGAGGCTTGCTGCCCGCCGAGCTGCTGGTCGCCAGGGTGAGGAGGGGGAGGCTCCACCCGCTGTTCCTCAGGATGGCAGAGGAGGAGCTGTACGTGGCGGAGGAGCTGCTCAGGATCTTCGAGGAGCACGTTGGCAGGAGGCGCGGCGAGCTCGAGGCCTCGCTCGAGAGGCTCGAGGAGGCTGCCTTCAGGCTCGGAGTGCACTACAAGGTGGTCAGGGGGCTGGCGCACCTGCTCCTGAGGAGAGCGGCCTTCTCCAGGCCTATCCAGGGCGTGGACCCCGTCAGGGTTCGGCTGGAGGTCTTCCGCAGGGCTGGCGCGCTGGGGGCGGCGCTCACCGAGGGTGAGAGGAGGAGCGTCCTGCGCGACGCGGCGAGGGCGCTGGGGCTCTCGGAGGAGGATGTGGAGAGAGCGCTGGCGGCGGTGCACGAGGAAGAGCAGGTGCTCGAGTCCTTCCAGCCCGTCAGCCCCGAGCAGCTCATCAGGGAGTACAACCTCTCCGCGGCCCAGACAGCCCTCTTCAGGGCCCTGAGCGTCACGGTCTCGCTGGAGGCCTCGGGGACGGAGGTCAAGCACCTGCTCCGCTGGGTTAAGCGGCTGGGGCTCATGTACGCGGCATCGAGGCAGGGCGGGGAGCTCGTCCTGGAGCTGGAGGGGCCGGCGAGCCTGCTCAGGCAGACCGAGAGGTACGGGACACGGCTGGCGAGGCTCCTACCCCTTGTCATCGGCGCTGGGAGGTGGAGGGTCTCCGCGAGAGTGAAGGCGCGCCGGGGCCCCGTGCTCTTCGAGCTCGACAGCGGCAGCGCGCCACCTCTACCCGAGCCCGCACCCCCGGAGGCTGTGGAGTTCGACAGCAGCCTGGAGAGGGAGTTCTACAGGTCCTTCCTGGCGCTGGGCAGCGGGTGGGA
Source organism: Thermofilum sp. (assembly GCA_020833575.1). GTDB lineage: Archaea > Thermoproteota > Thermoprotei > Thermofilales > Thermofilaceae > Thermofilum. The sequence continues at coordinate 3,286 of JAJHRT010000078.1, forward strand.
GATCCTAAGGGAGCCTGAGCCGCTGGTGGTGGGCAGCTCCGTCTTCATCCCCGACTTCGCGTTCGAGAAGGGTGGGCGCAGGGTCTACATGGAGATCGTGGGCTTCTGGACGCCCAGCTACCTGAGGAGGAAGCTCGAGAAGCTGAGAGCCCTCAGGGACGTCGCGATGATCGTCGCAGTGGACGAGGAGGGGGCGTGCGCGCACGGCTTCTCGGAGCTACCCCACACCGTGATCACATTTAGGAGGAAGATCCCGATAGACCGCGTCTACCGCCTCCTCAAGGCCCTGGAGCCCCCAGCCGCCGCCCAGCCGAGCGGGAGCACCAGAGCGCCTCCACCCGAAGCCCTCAAGCTCCTCGAGGAAGTCGTGGAGGAGCCGCTGCAGAAGGTCCTGGAGAGGCTCTCGAGCCTCGGCCTCAGCGAGGAGGAGTGCTACTCCGCCATAGCCACCGCGGGCCTGAGAATCGAGTGGCGCGGCCTGGACCCTAGCAGGGCTGTGGTGAGGCGGACTCCAGGCTCTGGACGCACCACAGAGGAGGGGGGTTAGGGCGTGGTGGTCGTCTGCGGCGTGGACCTGAGGGGTGTGGCGAGGAAGCCTAGCGGTGTGGCCCTGCTCGGCGAGGGGCTTCTCTACGTGGGAGTCTTCCACGGAGATGAGGAGCTGCTCGAGCTCGTGAGAGCCTACAAGCCCTCTGTCGTGGCGGTGGACGCGCCGCTCTCGCCCGCGGAGGGCTTCAGGGAGGTCGACAGGGAGATGCTGAGGCGAGGCTTCAGGGTGCTGCCTCCTGGCTGGAGGGGTATGAGGGCCCTGGTCGAGAGGGCCGTGAGGCTGTCCAGGGAGCTCGCCAGCCTGGGCGTGACGGTGATAGAGACGCACCCCAGGAGCGCGCTCGCCGCCAGCGGGTGCACCGCGGAGACCCTGCTGAGGATGCACGGCGTGGAGCCATGCAGGGAGCTCACGAGGGACGAGCTGGACGCCATAATCTCGGCGATAGTTGCCCGCTACTACGCGGAGGGGGTGCGCGCCGGGGTCAGCGGGGCGGACGGGTGCATCTACCTGCTGCCGAGGCTCTGCTAGGCGCTCAGCCGCCCTCCTCCTCGACCACGCTCCTGATCCTCCTGGCGACCTTCTCGGGGAGGGCCTCGTCCTCCATCCTCCTCGCCAGCGGGCGGACGAGCTTGAGGCCGACGCCGTCCTCTATCGCTATCTCCCAGGCCCTCAGGTCGTGGGGTGTCTGGCGCATCTTCTCCACGACCAGGTACCTCACCAGCACGCCGTTCACGAGCCTCCTCCTGAAGTGTATGATCCCGTCGGCTATGTGCTCGAGGCCCCAGCCGAAGGCTCCCCCGGTCGTGATCGCGTACTGGGAGGTCGCGTAGATCGTCAGGTTCCACTTGCTCAGTATCCTCTTGACGATGTAGCTTTCCTCCCTCGCCTTAACCGGGGCGCGCAGCCAGAAGGCGCTCATCGAGTCTATCACGAGCCTCCTGCACCTGGCGCCGAGCCTCTTCTTCGCCTCGAT
>JAJHRT010000079.1 GCA_020833575.1 Thermofilum sp.
AGTGGTATTACGGAAAAATATTTAAACAAGGAGATAACGGGTGTGCTCGGCCATGGTCTCGAAGCGGCTGATAAGGCACCTAGTGATACGCGGGGTAACGCTCTACCTGACGGTAGTTATAGCCGTGTACCTGACCATAATCATTGCGAACATGGGCGGTAAGGTGGACGAGTTCGTCCTCGGGGACTTGTACACGAGGATATACGAGGAGGTTAACAGAAACCCCCAGTACAGGGCCCTGCCCGGACCTGAGAAGGACAAGCTTGTGAAGCAGATGTTCGAGCTCGAGGTGAAGAGGCTGGGCTACGACAGGCCCTTTATCGAGAGGAGCTTCATCTACCTCAGGGATGCGCTCACGCTCGATCTCGGCAGGGCGTTGTTCATGCTGAGCGACAGCGGCTCGAGGCTCGTCCGGAACATAATACTCGAGAGGCTGCCGAACACTGTTCTGCTCTTCACCACGGTGACTGTGATCAACTTCTTCATACACCTGCTACTCGGGCTGTACCTCTCGCGCCACCACGGCAGCCTCCTCGATAGGATCACTGTTGCCCTCTCGCCCACGTCCACTATTCCCGGCTGGTTCTACGGGATCTTCCTCATACTGATCTTCTACACGTGGCTCCACCTGCTGCCCCCCAGCGGCATGGTGGATGTACCGCCGCCTCCGGACCCGCTTTCCTACGCTTTAAGCGTCCTGAAGCACATGATACTCCCCATGCTCGCGTGGATAATATCGGGCTTCTTCCTCGGTGTGTACAGCACGAGAACCTTCTTCCTGATATTCTCGACTGAGGACTACGTGGAGGCAGCGAAGGCCAAGGGGCTCCCACCCAGGCTCATAGAGACGAGGTACATCCTCAGGCCATCCCTGCCGCCGATCCTCACCAGCTTTGCCTTGAGCGTTGTCGGCTCCTGGGGAGGGGCAATAATTACCGAGACTGTCTTCCAGTGGCCGGGCCTCGGGCTGGTGACCTGGCAGGCGATACAGTACTTCGACACGCCAGTCCTCGTCGGCATAACTGTCATTTACGCGTACTTGCTCGCTGCCACGGTGTTTATCCTCGACATAGTTTACTCGCTCGTAGACCCCAGGATAAAAGCTGGTTTTGCGAGGTGACAGCCCTTGTCCTCCCGCGTTGAGTACGGGTGGAGGGCGACCCTCAGGGAGCTTTTCACTTATAAGTCCGCAATCCTCGGCATAGCGATCCTAGCGTTTCTGGTGGCTTTATCTGTCTACGCGGTCGTGACGATCCCGTACGACCAGGCTGTCAAGCTCTGGAGGGGCTCCGAGAACGTCTGGATCAATAACCCCAGGAATGCCCTGCCCGAGTGGTGGGAGTGGTTCGCGGGCAAGAAGCTCCCGAGAACCCTCGTGCTGGACTCGAGGGTGACGGGCTTCGGTGTGTCAAAGGCAGTAACTCCTGTCGTTGGAACCGACATGAAGCTGGTTACGATAAACTACATCATTGACTACAACTATGACGATTTCCCGTCGGAGGTGAACATATTCTTCTCCGCTAGGTACCAGAAGAACCCACCTCTTGTGAAACTGGTTGTCCAGAAGCCGGGCGGTGAGGAGATAGAGTTCCCGCGTTTCTCGCTAAGGGCTCCCAACGACTCTCTCTATTACTCGATCAGCAAGGATGTGCTCAGCACGCTTGTCAGCTACTACGCCTCGAAGCACGGGGGAGTTAACGTCTCGGATAGGCTTACGAGCATCGAGCTTACCTTCGGCAGGGCCTCGCGGGAGGGTCTGGAGAGCGGTGCTTTGGAGGTCGAGAAGGGGATGTACAGGGTGCGGATAGACGCCGTGTGCTTCGGGGAGGACTCCGACCTGGACGCGCGCATCGTAGTCTACGGCAAGGTGCATGGGCCTGCGGGCACGGACAACCTGAGGAGGCCGCTCGAAATCGCGCTCCTCTGGGGGGCGCCAGTGGCCTTGGCCTTCGGGTTGACGGCATCGCTCCTGACCACTGTGCTGCAGATGGTGATCGCGACGATAGGTGCGTGGTACGGGGGGGTCATAGATGATATTATCCAGAGGCTGACGGAGGTGTACATGATCCTGCCCTTCCTGCCCTTCCTGATAATGATCTCGGCCTTCTACAAGATAGACATCTGGGTGATTCTAGCGGTCGTTATAGTGCTGAGCATATTCGGTGGTGGCATCAAGTCGACTAGGGCTCTGGTGCTGTCCATTAAGGAGTACCCGTACATTGAGGCGGCGAAGGTCTACGGCGCCTCCAACGCGCGGATAATCTTCCTCTACATAATACCGAAGATCCTGCCGCCCCTGGTCCCCGGCCTCATCTCGGCAGTGCCCGGTTTTGTCTTCCTCGAGGCAGCTCTCTCGTTCCTGGGCCTGGGCGACCCCTTCCTCCCCACCTGGGGCAAGGTCCTGAACGATGCCTTCAACGCCGGCGCGCTCTACCGCGGCTACTTCTACTGGGTGCTCGAGCCAGCGGCGTTGCTCATGCTGACGGCCTTCGCCTTCGCCTTCCTAGGGTTCGCCCTGGACAGGGTGGTTAACCCGAGGCTCAGGGAGATGTAGGCGGGGTGAGTGCGATGAGCACGGCTCTGTCCGTCAGGAACCTCCGGCTCTACTTCTCGACGAGGAAGGGGGTTGTCAAGGCCGTCGACAACGCGAGCTTCGACCTGAGGAAGGGCGAGACGCTGGCGATTGTTGGGGAGTCCGGCTGCGGTAAGAGTTCCCTTGCCAGGGCGCTGATACGACTGCTGCCCAGGAATGTCCACACGTACAGTGGTGAGGTTCTGCTGGACGGAGTGGACGTGATGAAGCTAAGCGAGGAGATGTTCAGGCGGTCTGTGAGGTGGAGGAAGATCTCCATGGTCTTTCAGGGCGCGCAGAACTCCCTGAACCCGGTGCTGAAGGTGGGCTTCCAGGTTGCTGAGCCGCTTATGATACACTTCGGTGTCTCGAAGGAGGAGGCGCTCGCTGAGGCGAAGAGGTACCTGAGGCTGGTTGGCATCCACGAGAGCTTCGCGGACAGGTACCCCTTCGAGCTGAGCGGCGGGATGAAGCAGAGGGCTGTGATCGCAATGGCTCTGATCACGCACCCAGAGATAGTGATCCTGGACGAGCCGACATCCGCCCTGGATGTCATCACCCAGGCGAATATTATCAACCTGCTTAAGCGGCTGCAGAGCGAGATGGGGCTTAGCTACATATTCATCACTCACGACATAGCGCTAACCAGCGAGCTTGCAGACCGTGTCGCAGTAATGTATGCCGGGGAGATCGTCGAGATAAGCGATGCCGAGGAGTTCTACCGCAGGCCCAGGCACCCCTACGCGGAGAAGCTCATGGCGAGCGTGCCCACCCTGAGGACGGACAAGAAGCTGGAGTTCATACCCGGGACTCCCCCGAGCCTGATCAACCCGCCTCCGGGCTGCCGCTTCGCCCCGAGGTGCCCCTACGCGTTCGAGAGGTGCTTGAGGGAGTCTCCCCCACCCTACGAGTATAAAACCGGGAGCTTCGTCAGGTGCTGGCTGTACCACGAGGGGAAGAGGTGAGCGGGCATGGGCGAGGACAAGGTGCTGCTCAGGGTTGAGAACCTGAAGATGTGGCATGCGATGCGCAGGGGCCTTTTCGGCGGAGTAGTCTACGTCAGAGCTGTAGACGGGGTGACCTTCAGCCTTGCTCCAGGAGAGGCTGTCTCCGTCGTCGGTGAATCGGGAAGCGGCAAGACGACCCTCGGTAAGACCATCCTCAGGCTGCACGAGCCAACGGACGGGAAGCTGATATTCAAGGGCAGGGATATCACCCACACCCCTGAGAAGGAGCTGATGTGGTTTAAGAGGGAGACGGGGCTGGTTCAGCAGGACCCCTACGGCGCGATGCCCTCGTTCATGACCATATACCGTATCCTGGAGGAGCCGCTGATCATACACAAGGTGGGAACCAAGGAGGAGAGGTCTGAGATGATCTTCAAGGCCCTCGAGGAGGTACGCCTGACCCCTGTGGAGGACTTCGCGTTCAAGTACCCGCACATGCTGAGCGGTGGGCAGCTCCAGAGGGTGGCTATTGCGCGGGCGCTGATCCTCAAGCCCAGTCTTGTCGTCGCCGACGAGCCTGTCTCTATGCTGGACGCATCGGTCAGGGTGGAGATCCTGACCCTTATGAGGGAGCTGCAGGAGAAGAGGGGTATCAGCTTCATCTACATTACCCATGACCTCTCGACAACCAGGTACTTCAGCGAGTGGATCTTCATCATGTACGCTGGCCATATAGTTGAGCGCGCCAGGACTAAGGCGCTCCTCCAGAACCCGCTGCACCCGTACACGCGCGCACTGCTCGCCGCCATCCCAGACCCAGACCCCGAGAACAGGAAGAGGTTCAGGGAGGTTCCACCGGGAGAGCCTCCGAGCCTTGTGAACCCGCCTCCGGGCTGCCGCTTTGCCCCGAGGTGCCCCTACGCCACTGAGAGGTGCAGGCGTGAGGAGCCCCCGGAGTTCGAGGTCGAGCCGGATCACTTCGTGAAGTGCTGGCTCTACGTGGGTGCTAGGTAAGCCAGCGCGCAATGAGGAGGGACAAGCTCCTCATATTCTCTGGGCTTTTTCTCTTCTCAGCGGGCTTCCTGCTATCGCTCTTTGTCTCCTACCTCGTGCTTCCCCGCGAGAAAGCGGTAATAACCCTTCAGCTCCCCGGCAGCCCTGCAGGCGAAGTACTCTTGGGAGAGGGGGTCGCGGAGAAGCTCTACTTCAACGTCTCGGCGAGGGGGGATAGGCACATACAGCTCAGAGCGACGTTCTTCAACGAGAGAGG